>CAILMA010000172.1 GCA_903835145.1 uncultured Bacteroidota bacterium | reverse complement strand
TCGGATTTGTCTGAATTTCTCTTTACAAGCAGATTCGTCGTTGTACTTATCGTAAAATGTACTGAATTTCATACCACGAAGATACAAAATATTGGGTACATTTACGGACAATCATTATATGTTTATAGTTGAAGAGTTGTATAATAACGTAAGGAAGGTAAATGCTGCAACGGGATTAATTTCAACATATGCTGGTACAAAGACGGCGTCTGGCTTTAGTGGGGACGGTGGAGCTGCGACAGATGCAATACTGCACCTGCCAGCCGGCTTAGCTGTTGATTCCATCGGTAATCTTTATATAGCAGACGCCCTTAATAACCGAGTGCGCGTTGTCAATGCAGCCACCGGAATTATTACAACTATTTGCGGTACTGGAACGGCGGGCAATACTGGCGATGGCGGACCGGCCAGTGCCGCAACTTTAAATTATCCAAATGATATTTTATTCGACAAAGTAGGTAATTTATATATATCCTGTTTTATTGGTGGAGTGATACGAATGGTGAATAGAGCTGGAAACATCATGACATTTGCAGGAAATGGCACACCGGGTAGAAATGGCGATGGCGGGGCCGCGACTGATGCGGCTATTGCGCCGGCTTTTTTGTGTTTTGATAGTTTGGGTAATTTATTTTTTTGTGACCCTGGCTCTGCAGGATGCGTAGTAAGGAAAATAAACACTTCTGGCATCATATCTCTTGTCGCTGGGGTTTACGGTTCAAACACATACAATGGTGATAATATACCAGCTACCAGTGCTCAAATCGATGCAACAGCGATAGCTATAGGCCCGGATGGGCTTTTGTATATTGGCGACGCATTCAATAACAGAGTAAGAGTTGTCGATTCGCACGGTATAATTCATACGATAGCAGGGAGTGGCATTAGGGCAACGACTGGAGATGGTGGCTTAGCTGATACAGCTGGGGTTAACAACCCGTCTCCGATTGCATTTGATTCCTGTGGAAATTTGTTTTTTGGTGAAATTAGTGGCGAGAGAATTCGGAAAATCACCTATCCACATTGTGGCTACCTTAGTGTTCCTGAGGTTCAAAGTCAAGCTATTAATGACATCAGTGTTTATCCCAATCCGGCATTCACGGAAATCAAAGTAGCCAGTGGCTTTGCAATGAAAAGAGTAGAGGTTATTAATTTGATCGGGCAGGTTGTTGGTTATTCCGATTGTAACTGCAAGGAAGTTTCTTTGGACATCAACCGACTGAATAGCGGTGTGTATTTTTTAAGGACAGTGCCGGTTGCACCAAATTTGAGTGTTGAGGTGAGGCGGTTTGTGAAGGAGTAGGGGGTAGAGGGTGTAAATAAATAGTATTTTTGTAAAAACTGAGTAGTTATGTATGGCGAATCTAAAAAGTTGCTACTGATTGAAGAAATATTGAAGATCGAAAATGACAATATTTTGGATGAGGTGGCATCAATACTCAACAAAGGCAGAGGATCGGTTTCTAAAAAACGGAGTAGTTTTCGTGAATTTGCAGGTATGATAAGCGATAAAGAAGCCGATGATTTCGAAAAAAATATCGAGGAAAGATGCGAACAAATACAGATTTACCATTAGCGGACTCACCCATCGCCCATTATTGGTTAAGCCACTCATTTTTGGTTTATTCCCAATAACTTAAGCATTACGAAGTTAAGCAAGGAGAGGCATGCAATGGCTAAGAAAAATATTAGTGCCCGGTTTGCGATGCGCTTCGTTCTTGCGTCAATATTTTTACTTCGCCTTATTTCAAAAAAAGACCAGGATAAAACGCCGACAAGAAATGCCGCAGCGCTGATGGCAACAACTTTATTTTCTGAAAAGCGAGCGAGCAACATTGCCACTACGACTAAAATGCCCAGCAAGTGCGGGTATTTTTTCCACAAGGCGAGTTTCACGTTAAGTGTGACAGGATGCAATTCGTTGAGCTGTGCTTCAAGTGAGCTGAAATTTTCAAGGTGTTTTGAAATGCCGATCTCGTCGGCGGGATCCATCCCCTGTACCTCGTAATTGCCGGTTTCAAATTTTTGAATCGACCTTATAAAAATGTTATCAATGGAAATGGTAGGGGTGTTTAATAGTTCGCGGGTTATCTTTCCTTCACTTATAGTAAGCCTGTAGCTTGATAGCGTTGCTTTCTGCCGTTTCAATCCCAAATAAAAGCCCACACCCGAAAATGCAACATAAATCGCAATAGTTAATGGCAGAGCCCAGGTAGCATTTACGGTATCGCCGTTATCGTTGTTTTTAAAAAAGACGAAGTACCAAACACCCACACCAATCAACAGGTAAATGGGAACTATTTTGAACAGCATTTGCTTCTTAATTTCTTTAAAGGCCGAAGGCAGCAGTTTATATTCTGACATTTGGTATCGTGTGGGTGTTCAAAATTTCGGTCTTTCCCTTAAAATGGCGCTTCGACCAGTGCAAGCAAAAAAACAATTTTACTCCTCAATCACAATTTTAGTTACCGCCTCAAGTGCATCGGTTTTCAGGTAGTAGACGCCGGTTGCAAGGTGGCTCACATCAACGGTGTTATTGCCATTGGTGAGGCTGAGAACCATAGCCTTGCGACCGAAACAATCGTAGATGGTAGCGGGCACAGCTGACGAATGGGCTACATTGCTGAGGGTTATCATGAGCTGGCTATGTGCAGGGTTAGGGTACACATTTATTGCCGGCTGATTGCCTGCCACAGGAGCAACGGCCAGAAATGCTGAATCCTGCACGGTAATGATATTCATGTCATCGAAATAAAAGCCCGGGTAGTTTACAGCTGGGTCACTCACCATACTGAGCATCAGGTTTATTTGCTGGCCAAGGTAATCGTGAAGGTCTATTTCTTCCTGCACCCATTGGGGTTGTTGTCCGTCGTAAATGGGCAGGTCGTGTATCTGGTAAGGCGTGCCCGGCTTGGTGAAACGCCCGCACAATTGCTGCCAGTCGCCCGTGCCTGCTGGTGTTGCTTCTACCATTGTATAGTCATAGGAAGACTCTATGCTCCACTTGGCATAAAAATAAAGAAACGCCTGTGTCGAGTGGCTAAGGTCAATGGTTTTGAGCAGTGTTATGGTTGCAGTTGTATTGTCAGGGTAGTTGGTGCAGCCATGGCTGCTGCCTATTGATGCCGGTGCTGTGTGGAAGTAGAGGCTACAGGTATCCCAGCCACTTGCAGTCCAGTCTGTGAGTGTATTGGTGCCGGGTGCATAATTGGTATAGTAGGTGCCGTTATAAAAACTGATGGTGTCTTTGATATAATACAGTCCGTTGTACATTTTACGCTCGTAGCTGAGCAGCTGGCCATTTGGGGTGCCTGCGGCTATTGTATAGCTTACTGAGTCACTTATGCTGGTGAGCAGCGTAGGGTTAGTAAATGACTGCGGGCTACCGGCGAGCGTGAGCCTGCTATCAAGCGAGGTGAGGGTGACTGTAAAAGTTGCCGTATCGGGGAAGCCCATTCTTTGCAGCGTGTAGTGCAGGTAGCCGCTGCTGTGGGTTATAATTTTCTCATCTTCGGTAGTTATTTTGGCGTAGGGCAGTAGTAAGGTTGCCGCGTTAATATCGGTGCGGAGGTTGTTTTGGCAGTCAGGAATTATGTTTACCTCAGGGGTGTAAAATCCGTATTGTGCCAGCCCTGTCTCGGGTGTCATAGCCAGTACCTTCGGCTTTACCGTTGTATCGCCATACATCCAGTCGTCGCTATCTCCGTTGGTGGTATAGCCTACGGTTTGGTCGCTCGTGCCATACCGGTAAAGGGTGTACTGGGTAAGGTATTGGCCATAAGCGCTGTAGCGCGCCGAGTCAGGAGTGAGCAGAGACGGTATATAGCCCCATGGGTATATAATATCGCTCCCGTAGGTGTGGTAGTTAATGTTGAGTTTGAACGTATGCTGACCAGCAAACCATTTTATGGCTTGTGTTTCCGGCTCCGAAAAGCCAGCCGTGCCGCGATACGTATCGCTGGATGTCATGGGGCTTGAGCCAATATCATCGTAGCCCCAAAAGTAGCCGTAGTTGCGGTTGAGGTCTATGCCATAGGTGCCGTCGCTATTGAGGCGGCGGTTTTTGCGCCAAAGGCCACCACCACCGGGGTTAGTGCTTATGTTGTAGAGGTAGCCGTCAGGGTTCACGCAGGGGATAAAGTACAATTCCGTGTTGTCTACAATTGCCTTTATTTCAGGGTCGGTACTGTAGTGTTCCAGGAGATACCACAGGTAATAGATGATGGAAGAGATAGTGCCGGGTTCGCGGGCATGGTGCAGGCCGGTATAGAGCATCTGTGGCTTGGCGGGTTGGTTCACACCCGGGTTGTTGGAAACCCGCACCCAATAAATAGGCCGTCCCTCTATGCTATGAAAAGTATCAATAGAATCCTTTACACTTATCAGGCCCGGATAAAGGGTGTGCATACTGTCCAGTATCGTGAGCATTTCGGTGTAGGTGAAATACCCGGCATAGCTACCGAGGTGAAAGTGAGTGGGTACATCCAGCGCCGGGCCGGCATCGCACCACGTGCTACTTGTTGTCTTTTGGTCTTCGGTTACTTTTTTTTTATTCTGGTCGCGGTAGTGCTTCGCTACATCCTTTATCAGGATGTCAACTTTAAAGCCGGCCTTCCTTATGGTTTTCAGCTCATGTGCAGAGAAGTCGGTAGTAAAAAAGGTGTTCTTTTTATACTCCCCATGGTCAACCGCCACGCCAAGTGCCGACAGTGCTTTTATAGAATGTTGTTCATTATCCAGGTACACCTTTGCACGCGAATAAAGCTCTTGCTTTTTTTGAGCAACGGCGACAACTGCCATCAATATAAACACTACAACAAGGCGTAACGATTTCATTAAATTCATTTTATGATATAAAAGTAAGAAATACTAAAGTCAATCGAGGGTAATTTTTTAGAAGGGGGAGGACGTTGTGGGCTCGGAAGATGAACGCAACTTGTTATAGAATCAACCGGCTATTGAAGTTGAAGCCGGCTTCGAGCTTTTCAATTCGGAATAGATATTTGTAGCTTTTGTCGCGCCCTTGCAGGGCTTGGTGCATTAGCTTGGTTTTTCCATGGGCGGTGCCCATGGCTGAGCGATTGGGCCCCTGTAGGGCGATGCAGGTCGTGAGGGCTTCCATCTTTCAATATTGATAGCAGCATTAGACAACTCGCAGGGGAAGTGGATCTTTGGAATATACATTCAATACTATCAGGCATTAGGAACAATTCAGAAACAAATCATTTATAAGACAGCTTTAGACTATCCACTAAGTAATAACGACTAAGTACTAAATACCAAGTACTAACGACTAACTACTTTCGACTAACTACTTTCGACTAAGTACTTTCGACTTTCGACTAAGTACTAACGACTTTCCACTAACAGCTATCTACTATAACGGTTTTTTCTTATTTTTCGGGTTCAAATCAGGTAAATGAACAAAATTATAAGTTGCTTGCTGCTCGCTGCCGCAGTCACCATTCTTTCTTTCAAAGGCGACCATTCAGAAAAAGTTGATCTTAAAATAGTTACAAAGATAAAAAACGAAGGTTTCAATAACTCGCAGGTGCTTAAAACCATGTTTGAGCTTACTGATGTTAATGGACCTCGCCTCACGGGGTCTACAGGAATGAAGAATGCTGAAAAATGGGCACGGCAAAAACTCGCCGACTGGGGCCTCGCCAATGCCAAAATTGAACCCTGGGGCGGCTTCGGCAAGGGCTGGGAAATCAACAAATGCTATGTGGCCATGACTGTTCCCTACTACCAGCAACTTATTGCCTGCCCCCGTGCATGGACACCCGGCACCAACGGTTCGGTGCAAGGCAAGGCAACGCTGGTGCGGATAGAAAGTGTAAAAGACATGGAAAAATATGTCGGCTCGCTCTCCGGTAAAATTGTAGTGCTCTCTACCATGAATGGGGACACGAAACCCAACTTCACAGCCGATGCAAAGCGCCTTACTGATGAAGAGTTACAGAAAACAGCAACAGACCCCCATACTGAAGATGGCAATACCAACCTGAGCCAAAAGCCACCTGCAACCCCAACCCCTGCTGTAAATCTCCGCAAGGCGATTGACTCCTTCCTATACCAGGAAGGTGCCCTGGCGGTGCTTAGCGGCGGCCGAGGCACTATGGGCACGCTTTTTACATCTAACGGAGCATCGCGCGCATGGGACGCAAAACCTGTACTGCCTGAGTTGGAAATGGGAAGTGAACACCTTGGCAGGCTGGTAAGATTACTTGAGGCAGGCAAGGATGTTGCCTTGGAGATGGACACCCGCACTACGTTCCTCACCAACGACAGCATAGAAAACAATGTCGTGGCCGAAATTCCCGGCACAGACCCTGAACTAAAAGATGAATTGGTAATACTGGGTGGGCACATGGATAGCTGGCATGCTGCTACTGGCGCTACCGACAACGGCACAGGCGTAGGCGTGGCCATGGAAGCAGTAAGAATCCTAAAGACCATTGGAGTAAAACCGCGCCGCACCATACGAATTGTGCTTTGGAGCGGCGAAGAACAGGGCCTGCTGGGCTCACGCGGATACGTAAAAAATCATTTCGGTAACCGCATTACTATGGAACTGAAGCCCGAACAGAAAAAAGTATCGGCCTATTACAACCTTGATAACGGGGGTGGAAAAATAAGAGGTGTCTATATGCAGGGCAACGATGAACTTAAAGACATCTTTAGCGCCTGGCTTGAACCCTTTCATGACCTTGGTGCAACCACGGTTACTACCCGCAACACAGGCTCTACCGACCATATTTCATTTGACGAAGTGGGTATACCCGGCTTTCAGTTTATTCAGGACCCCTTGGAATATGGTACCCGCACACACCATACCAATATGGATACCTATGACCGCGTGAGCGGAAATGACCTTATGCAGGCAGCTGTGGTTATGGCATCATTTGTTTACAACACCGCGATGAGGGACGACAAACTGCCGCGCAAACCACTACCGGTAGTAAAAGACAAAGTAAATGGTGGTGGCTGGACAAGGTAAGCAGTGATAGAAATTGTGTTTAGAAAAAAATGTTGTACTCTGTTAAGTAATTTATTGCTGGTAATGTTTAAGCCTTTACTTTTGACAAGCCAAATTAATAAATCAATGGACGAATCGCTGTAAGCAATATTCTTGCAAGCCCCGAGCCGTCAATAGTTTTCGCCCTGTCCGAATTTTAAAACATACGCTAATTTATTTGATTTAAATATTATATAAAAGAGCAAGCAAAGAAAAACAGTTTTCGACTTTTCACGATCTACTTACAACTAAAGAAAAAGATACCAATGACCATTATACAATTAGAATATGCAGTTGCGCTGGCTACCTACAAAAGTTTTGTGGCAGCTGCAGAAAAATCATTTGTCACACAGCCTACGCTTAGCCTACAGATTCAAAAACTGGAAGAAGAACTTGGTGTAAAGATATTTGACCGCAGCAGGCACCCTATAGAAATTACAGCTATGGGTAAGGTAATTATAGAGCAGGTGCGCAAAACGCTCGAAGAGTTTGAGCGAATTCAAGAACTCATTCAGCAGCAGCAAAATTTGGTGGCGGGCACATTTAAACTTGCCGTAATACCAACGATTGCATCTAATATACTCCCTCCGCTTCTGGAGCACTACTCAACACATTATCCCGATATCCGGCTTGACGTAAATGAAATGGAAACCCATCGCATTATAACTGCGCTCAGGAACAACGAAATTGATGCCGGGTTGCTCAGCACACCACTCGAGCAAAAAGACATAAGGGAATATCCTTTGTTTTATGAGCCTTTTGTAGCCTATTTCCGCAAAGATGATGCCCTGCTCGCTAAAAGAATGGTAGACCCCGCTGATATTGAGATGGACCGTATTTGGTTGCTCAATGAAGGACATTGTATGCGCAATCAGGTAATAGACTTGTGCAGCGATCAGGTGCAACGGCTGCAGGCCAAAAAGCCATACCGCTACGAAAGCAGCAATGTAGAGACCCTGCGCCGAATGGTAGACAAGAACGGGGGTCTTACGATTTTGCCTGAGCTCGCGACATCAGAATTTGACGAAGACAGGATTGAAAACGTGCGTTATTTCAACGACCCTGAACCCGTGCGTGAAATAAGCCTGGTTACCAACGACCACTTTGTGCACTTCTCCATCCTGCAATCGCTGATGGATGAAATACTTAAACTGGTACCGGAGAAAATGCGTGTGCAGAAGAAGAACCGGAAAGTGCTCAGAATACAGAGCGCGCGGTTATAACTACAATAAAACAAGAAATGATTTAATAGAAGGCAGCCTGGAATGGTTGCCTTTTTTGTGAGTGGAGGGCGCAACAGACCCCGAATACAGGAAACAAATAAGGGGCGATATGCGGGGAACCAAAGGTATTGAGTCTAAAGACGGGTCACAAATATTCGGTTGATATCGTTTTTAATAATTACGTGGTCTGGGAACACCGCCTCAAAATTCACTTGGGTCAGCGCCCATTTTGCTTCGTCGTTTATGATATAATTGAGTGCCAGCCTGCCACCAGGTGTCAGGCTCTTGTGGCATTGCTCCAGGAAAGCAGGGTTAGTTACAAAATCGGGTACCGTACGACTATCAAATATGTCTATGAAAATGAAGTCAAATTGCTGCTTGTTCCCCGCCATAAATACCTCTGCATCTTCACAAACCGGTGTTACACGGGCGTCGGTATTTTTTTGCAGGTGTGCCATTGCCAGCCTTAGCACCACCTTATCCAGCTCAACAAGGGTATAGGAAGGGTTTAATCCTTTTTTTTGAATAATCTGAACCATACTTCCGAGCCCGGCGCCACAGATGAGCATGTTCTTTACTTGTGGCAGGAAATCTTCCAGCTCTTTTACTATGGTAAGTGCGGGGGTATAGAAGATGCCGTCAGAGTAGAGCGCATCGCCAGTGGCGAGCTGAAAACGACCTTTATAAAGCAGTATTTCGAGCTGTAGGTTAATGATGCTTTTTTCATTTTGCAGCCAAACTGGCCAGAAATAGCTCAAAATTCTCTTATGAAACGGAACCTTTTTTATATCGAAATCCATAAAAATACTAAACGATGTACCGGGGCACGGCTGACGGGAGTGATTCGTTATATGCTTGTTACAGTTGCAAAATAATACCTTTATTGCAATTCTTCACTGCCTTCCATTTGCAGTAAGAAAAACTACGGACCTAAGAGTAAACTTAATTACCGATTCAGGTAGGTACACAAAAAAGCCCCGCAAAAAAACGGGGCTTCCAAATGAATTAGTATGAATAAGACTTAGATAACTTTTACATTAACCGCATTCAAACCTTTTTTTCCATTCTGTACTTCGTAAGACACTTTGTTGTTCTCACGAATTTCATCATAAAGACCTGAAACGTGAACGAAAATGTCCGGACCGCCATTAGACGGTGTAATAAAACCAAATCCTTTGGCCTCATTGAAAAACTTAACTGTACCTTCTTGCATTGTTTTTAAAATAAAAGATTAATAAAGCACAAAGATATATAACTATTGGCAACAAAAAAAAAATTTAAACGACTTTTATTTGAAGCTTAACGCATAAATTTAAAATGATGAGCGTGGCGAAAATCAGGACGTGCGGCAACATGCCTGACAAAAATACGGAGCTGGTCGTTAACGGCTGCTAATCTGACCATTGTTTTAATAAATTGTTATCCATTTTGGCTAATATCTGCAATATTGTCGTGTTATTGGCAGCATCGCGCCAATTGGCACAAAACATGCTTATCCTATTTCACAAAATCGTTTTTAAAACTTAAATTTATAAGAAATGACAAGCAAAGTAAACATTACTCCATTGCACGACCGCGTTATCGTGAAATCTGCTCCCGCTCAGGAAAAGACAGCCGGCGGCATCATTATCCCAGATACTGCTAAAGAAAAACCACAACGTGGTACTGTTGTAGCTGCAGGACCGGGCAAGAAAGATGAGCCAATGACTGTAAAGGCTGGTGACACCATATTATATGGTAAGTATGCAGGTACTGAAATCTCCCTCGAAGGTGAAGATTTCCTTATTATGAGAGAAAGCGACATTCTTGCTGTAATCTAATTGCTGATTTCCGGAATTAACGGGAACCAGCTTTTTTGCTTTTAGAAAGTAGATCGTAAACAATCAACCTGCATTTAAACAGTTCCGTTTAATGCTCAACTATAAAATAAACAAAAATAAAATATCATGGCAAAACAACTCTTATTTAACATTGATGCCCGCAACAGAATGAAACGCGGTGTTGATATTCTTGCTGATGCAGTTAAGGTAACGCTTGGCCCTAAAGGTCGTAACGTAGTTATCGAGAAAAAATTTGGTGCTCCGTCTATCACTAAAGATGGTGTTACTGTTGCAAAGGAAATTGAACTTGAAGACAGCATCGAAAACCTTGGTGCTCAAATGGTAAAGGAAGTAGCTTCAAAAACTGCTGATCTTGCCGGTGATGGTACTACAACTGCTACCGTACTTGCTCAGTCTATAATAGGCGAAGGCTTGAAGAACGTAGCTGCTGGTGCTAACCCAATGGACCTGAAACGCGGAATTGATAAAGCGGTTTCTATGGTTGTTGAAAACCTGAAAAGCCAGAGCCAGAAAGTTGGTGCTGACAACAAAATGATTGAGCAGGTTGCTTCTATCTCTGCAAACAACGATAACACTATCGGTGCTTTGATAGCTCAGGCAATGGCGAAAGTTGGTAACGAAGGTGTAATAACTGTAGAAGAAGCAAAAGGCACTGAAACTACTGTAGAAGTAGTAGAAGGTATGCAGTTTGACCGCGGTTACCTGAGCCCATACTTTGTAACCAACTCTGAAAAAATGCAGGTTGAGTTACAGAACCCTTACATTCTTATCTACGAAAAGAAAGTAAGCACCCTTAAAGACATTCTTCCTATCCTCGAAAGTGTGGTACAAAGCGGCCGTCCGTTGTTGATCATAGCTGAAGATGTTGATGGCGAAGCGCTTGCAACTTTGGTTGTGAACAAATTACGTGGTTCTTTGAAGATTGCTGCTGTAAAAGCACCAGGCTTCGGCGATCGTCGTAAAGAAATGTTACAGGATATTGCGGTTTTAACCGGTGGTACTGTTATAAGCGAAGACCAGGGTTACAAACTGGAAGGCGCTACTATAGCATCTTTAGGTCAGGCAGAAAGTATTACAATAGACAAAGACAATACAACAGTAGTAGGCGGCAAAGGCCAGAAGGAAGCGATCACAAGTCGCGTAAACCAGATCAAATCGCAGATAGAATCTACTACCAGCGATTATGATAAGGAAAAACTCCAGGAGCGTCTTGCCAAGCTGAGCGGTGGTGTTGCGGTACTGTACATAGGCGCTGCATCGGAAGTGGAAATGAAGGAGACGAAAGACCGTGTTGACGATGCACTTCATGCTACCCGCGCGGCAGTAGAAGAAGGCATAGTACCAGGTGGCGGCGTTGCTTACATCCGTTCTATCGAATCTTTGGCTAACGTTGAAACCGTAAATCAGGACGAAAAAACTGGTGTTGCAATCGTTCGCCGTGCACTCGAAGAGCCACTTCGCCAGATTGTTGCTAACGCAGGTCTCGAAGGTTCTATCATTGTACAGAAAGTACGCGAAGGTAAAGCTGACTATGGTTTCAATGCCCGCACAGAAGTTTATGAAAATCTGCTTGCTGCTGGTGTTATTGATCCAACTAAGGTTAGTCGCATAGCTCTTGAAAATGCAGCTTCTATCGCCAGCATGTTGCTCACTACTGAGTGTGTAATTGCTGACAAGCCAGAACCAAAATCATCTGCTGCCCCAATGGGTGGTGGTATGCCAGGTGGTATGGGTATGGACTACTAATATTATCAGTTGTCGCTTGCTTGCTGCTTAGCAATACGTAACAGGCTCTCGGTTTCTCGGCAACTTTTTATGGTTTGCCCCGTTCCTGAGTCGCGACATCAATAGACACAACAAAGCCCCCGAAATTTCGGGGGCTTTGTTTTTGCAGCCGGGCCAACGAAAAAGGCTCACATGTTTCTATAGCTATCGGAACTCTCCAAAAGAGTGGGGGTGATGCCGTCACTATCGCTCAGATGGTTTGAATAGCAAGTAATCAGCCAGTTACCATGCCCAAAGTCTGGGGCCACCGGTGGAACCTAAGGTAAATTGAAGTGCGACACGCACTGCTACATTCTCATGGAATTTTACGAAACATTTGTAAACCCAGCACAGATTCCTACTCCCAGCCCGCCGGATTTACAACACCCGAAGAACTCTTATTATATCTATAAAAAATCGGGCAACTTGTGCACCTCGTTCTCAAAAAAATCGGCAATTGATTTAATGATTATCCCTTTGCATACCCATAGCTCGTAT
>CAILMA010000171.1 GCA_903835145.1 uncultured Bacteroidota bacterium | reverse complement strand
GTTCAAAAGAGGGTCGGGGGCACTCTTGTTGCTATATACGTTTTCGATTTCGCCCGAAGGGTATTTAATTTTTATAATTTCACTAAGATTGCGGCAACTTATATAAATAAAACCCTTTTTTTCATTGTAATAAAATGAATTTTCGTGGTTGTCTAAGTTGCCATTTTCTATTGTTGGTTTGGGGCCATCAATTGCTGAGAAATGGTCAGATGTTTTCCAGCTCCAGATGAGTTTTTTATCCTTGTTGAATTCTAAGATAGTATTGAGCTTTAGAGGAAATATTTTGCCTTCCGTATTGTCGGCATCGGCAGGTTTTTTCGTTAATGAAAACGCACTGTCGCCATTGGGTAGTATTTTCCACTCGCCCCAACAAGATTCGGTACCCATTGCCATGTAGTTGCCATTTTCCAAACGTTTGAATTCGTGGTGGTAATTTTCTAATGAGTCGTTGGTTGTGCTGTTGTTTCTTGGCCCGCTCCACAGCAGGTGGCCGTCGAAATCGATTTCGCAGGGTAGATTCTCGGCAAGGAATGTAATTGTTCCGGCAGAGGAGATTCTGAGGTTACGGACATAGGATGTTTCGGTGACGAGCCCGGGCACGACAGGGAGGTACCATACTGGCCTCCCTTTCATGTCGTACAATGCACGGTTATGATCAGAGAATACATACGCATTTTTGAATTTTTCGGCAGGTTTAGTAATACGAAGGCGTAGGGTATTTGTATCAATATTTTTGCTATAACCTGTGCTGAAGTGATAGAATTTGCTTTTTGTGCCAGAGCTTTTAACTGTTCTCCAGGTGTAACTGCAGCCAAATTTCGGTATTTCTATAATTACTTTGTCGCCACTATATGGTGTAGTTGACAGGATTTTGTGTTTGAATGAGTCTTCATTGATGCAGGTACCTTCTGCTATTTCTATTTTGTTTTTTCCGCTGGATGCTGGCAGTCCCTTAAAACCAACAATTCTATAATTTAAAATGGCTCCTTCGGCAGGAGCTTCTTGTGCGTGAAGTGAAAACGCTGATATTATAAGGCAAAATATTGATAGGAAGCAATACTTACTGGTAATCATGTTTTGGGTCATCTATATCGGGTTTTCACAGTTTATTTCACAACTATTCTTATTAGAATAAATACCCACAGTGCGTTGTGAAATGACACAGGTATATTTTTGTTGGCTTCGTCAATTTTAGAAATGCCTTATGTTAGGATTTCTTAAAATCAAGGACATCTATTGCTACAAATTTAACTGAAAGCAATCTTATCGCTTAATATTTTATTTTACTGCGTGTAGGGCGCAATTTTGCAGATAGATAGATTCGTTATTTTTTCATTATATTTATGTTAAATTTATGCGTCAATGTATTTAACTTTTGGTTGTAGCCTGAGACCGATTTATTTTCAGTTAGCAGCCGGAGTTTTATGAAAAAATCCCGCGACCCTAAATGGCTTAGGATTGCGGGATTTTGTTTGATTTACAACGGCGGTTTTTCTTAGTTCATACCGTCGGTAGTCATTTCTTTGTTTATTTTTTTCACCAGTCCTTGGAGCACACTTCCGGGCCCTATTTCAGTAAAATGCGTTGCGCCATTGTTTACCATATTTTCTATCGTTTGCGTCCACCGAACAGGTGCGGTGAGTTGGTTGATCAGGTTTTGTTTGATGGATGCAGGGTCGGTATAGGGCAATGCGTCCACGTTTTGAAATACGGGGCAGGTGGGGTTTGAAAACAGTGTTTTGGCGATAGCTTCCTGCAACTCTTCTTTTGCAGGCTCCATGAGCGGAGAGTGGAAAGCACCACCTACCGGCAATGGCAACGCCCGTTTTGCACCAGCAGCTTTTATGAGTTCGCAAGCAATTCTAATGCCTTCGTTGCTTCCGCTAATCACGAGTTGGCCAGGGCAATTGAAGTTTGCTGCTACTACTATCTCGTTGGTGATACCTGCGCAAATTTCAACGACTTTGGCATCGTCTATGCCGAGAATGGCCGCCATTGTTGATGGGTTGATTTCGCATGCGCGTTGCATAGCAGCGGCTCGCTTTGCCACCAGGCGCAGCCCATCTTCGAAAGAAAGTGTTTTATTGGCTACGAGGGCTGAAAACTCACCGAGCGAGTGGCCTGCAACCATATCAGGTTTTAAACCCAGAGTGGTTTCGAATAAAATAACAGAGTGCAGGAAAATTGCCGGCTGTGTAACATTGGTTTGTTTGAGATCGGCATCGGAACCCGAAAACATAATATCAGTTATTCTGAATCCGAGTATTTCATTAGCTTGTTCAAAATATTCCCTTGCAATAGGGTTTTGTTCATACAGGTTTTTACCCATTCCCGAAAATTGAGACCCTTGTCCCGGGAATATATATGCATGTTTCATTTTCTTTGTAAATTTTGGGCGAAGGTAAATGCAAAAAATGTACTGATTCTAAATATAATGGCAAATAATATTTATCGTAAATAGCTGAAAAAAAGTGAAATATGGTGGTATCGGGTCTGTTATTTGTGTAAAAACAGCACGGAAGTCTTTTTCCTGTATTATTTTTACGGCTGAAAGTGAGGATGTTTAGTATCCTGAATATGGAAATGGGCTTTAAAACGAGGTAAAGGGTGCAGAAAAGAAAGATATACAAACAACTTCAACAGCTGAAAGCAGACGGGAAAAGCGGGTTTGCGGTACTTGCCGACCCGGATAAGATAGCGCCGGGTGATGTGCCCTATCTTGCATTACTGTGCAACGAGGCGGGGGTTGATTATCTATTCATAGGTGGCAGCCTGCTTATGGCACATAAAATGGAAGAGTGTATTTCCAGTTTTAAAGCTGAGAGTAATATTCCGGTAATTATTTTCCCCGGTAGCCCGGCACAGGTGTCGCCGTCGGCTGATGCGCTGCTTTATCTTTCGCTAATATCTGGCCGCAATGCGGACCTGCTTATAGGGCAGCATGTAGTATCAGCGCCAATTGTAAAAGCCAGTGGTCTCGAGGTGCTTTCTACCGGATATATTCTGATTGATGGAGGTGTACCCACTACGGTGTCTTACATGAGTCATTCTATGCCCATTCCTGCCAATAAGCCGGAGATAGCTGTTTGCACTGCCTGGGCTGGAGAAATGCTCGGTAACCAGGTAATATACATGGATGCTGGCAGCGGAGCCCAGCGGCCTATAAGTGCTGAAATGATACAACAGGTGAGCAGCAGTATTGACATTCCGCTTTTTATAGGCGGAGGCATAGGCACACCAGAAAAAGTATATGAAAACTGCCAGGCTGGTGCCAACATAATAGTGGTGGGCAATGCCATAGAGCGCGACCCCATGCTTATACGCGACCTTGCGCAAGCTACGAAGAGATAAGACACACCCACTGCAACTGATGTCACGCCGATATAATTCGCATGGAACGCACCAAACGCCAATTATTTTCCCTAAATTCACATAAACAAAGCTGGAATTATGCGACAGAGACTTGATGCCGGCCAAATGGAAGATGATTTCTTCGAGGATACTGCACTGGTGGGTATTTCCAGCGCGCTACCTGCCTACAAACTGTGCTGGACCCTCAACGGATATTTTGACATTGAATTTGTTTGTGAGCCTGAAATGACCTCCGTGGTGCAGAAGAACAAGGTAGATTACTACCTGCCTGTTTTCCAGTATGAGTTGCCCAATTGCAGCCACCGTTATATATTGTACAAGCTGAAAAACCACCAGGTGTCGCTTTTGCCAGAGATAGGGAAGGTGGATTACTTGTGGCTCATAAAGACGTCGGAGCCGGAAAAAGATGCTAACCTGATAACTGAAGGCCTAAGGAAGATAAGCGATGTACTCCTCTCGCAGGTGATAGACCGGGATGACCTGAAGAACATAAAGAACCTTATTGTTTAAGACTATAAAGGCTGCTTTTTATTTAGGGACATTCATTTTAAATGTGGTTGAATTAGAAACCTCAACGATGCCAGATCTCCTGTAGCTTGTGAAGGCGACGCCACCCGGCGCCAGGGTATCGCGATTAACCAATGAAACCACAATCTGCCCTATTTTGTCTGCCTCGCGTTGCTTTACCTCATCCGACGAGTCATTGAAATCTGAGTTTATCAATGTTACATTTATTTTGTCGTCCATCACATTGATGGAAATATTCTTGCATTTATAGTTTTTGCTCAGGGTATCATTGAGCGCTTTCAATTTTTTGTAATTGCCTTTGAAATTACAGGAAGCAAAAAGCAGGACTATTGATAGCAAAAAAGCGGCTGATTTGTTCATGACGTTGATTTGGTGCCAAAAATAGGAAATGGATTGATTGATAGTTAGTTATTTAATGTGTGGTAGGTACTGCTGAAATATACGGACGGAGCGCACGCGGCTGCGGCATTTTTATTAATTTAACATTAATGG
>CAILMA010000170.1 GCA_903835145.1 uncultured Bacteroidota bacterium | reverse complement strand
TCGGATTTGTCTGAATTTCTCTTTACAAGCAGATTCGTCGTTGTACTTATCGTAAAATGTACTGAATTTCATACCACGAAGATACAAAATATTGGGTACATTTACGGACAATCATTATTAATTTTGTAAAAAAATTGTTATTTCGCTACTTTATTTTTCAAGTTCACGGTACCCTACATACCTTATCTTTGCGTTTTTCGTTACACAAGTACAATTTTTTCATTCATGCGCACTGGCAAAATAATACTGCTATTTATTATACTCACCACTTCGTTCCATTCCTTTGCCCAGCGCGTGGCGCTGAGTATGCCCGACCATGATGATAAAGCCTACTATTTTGGCATAACGTTCGGACTAAATTTTTCCGTATACCAAATCAACTATACCCAGTCTTTCGCCGCAACAGATACCTTCAAAAAAATACAGCCTATGTGGCAGCCCGGATTCAACCTCGGCTTGCTGGCCAACCTTCGGCTCAATAATTTCGTTGACCTGCGCTTTGTGCCATCACTTGCATTTGCTGAAAAGCAGGTAATGTATGCCTATTCCACCTCCACGGCCGATAGCCCCATGACGAAGGGCATTGAAGCAATCTACATGCACCTCCCCGTTCAGCTAAAATTCAAAAGCGACCGCATCAATAATTTCAGGTTCTACGCCATTATCGGTGCCAAATTTGACTATGACCTCGCTGCCAATGCCCGCTCCCACCGTACCGATGAGTTTTTGAAAGTAAGCCCGGTCGACTTTGGGTACGAAATTGGCGTTGGCTTTGAATTCTTTAACCCAACTTTTATCTTCTCTCCGGAAATAAAACTGAGTCAGGGACTTACCAATCAGCTTTACCCCGATCACAGCCTCCAGCTCACCAATGCTATTCAATCACTTCTTACGCGAATGATTGTCATTTCCTTTCACCTCGAAGGTTAGCACTTTCTTGCTTGTTTTTGAAGCTACGAGTAGCAATGAATATTGCTCTGTCCAATATTGCTATTGCAACAAACCCGGGCTGGAAAAACCAGTCGTTTTAATTTATTAGCTTTGCTGGCTCAAAATAAAACACAGTTTATACCATGAAGGATGCATTTATAGCTGACGGTCTAAGAACCCCTATAGGAAATTTCAGAGGCGCATTATCACCTATGCGTGCCGATGATCTCGCTGCTTTTGTATTGAGAAAGCTGGTAGAGAGAAACCCTAATATTCCCGCCGAAGTAATAAATGACGTAATCATGGGCTGCGCTAATCAGGCCGGTGAAGACAACAGAAATATTGCCCGCATGGCACTTCTGCTTGCCGGTATACCCTACTCCGTACCCGGCGAAACGGTGAACAGGCTTTGCGCATCGGGCATGTCAGCCGTCATGAACGCTGCCCGCAGCATTAAAAGTGGCGAAGGCGATGTACTCATAGCCGCTGGCGCCGAACACATGACCCGCGGACCATGGGTGATCTCTAAAACCAGTCAACCCTTTGGGCAAGACGCACAAATGTATGATTCAAGCTTCGGATGGCGATTTATAAACCCAAAGATGCACGAACTGTATGGCACCGATGCAATGGGCACTACCGCTGAAAACCTCGCTGAAATGTACAACATAAGCCGGGAAGATCAGGATGCATTCGCCTACCGCTCACAAATGAAAGCAACAGCAGCACGCCTTGCTGGCCGGTTTGCCGAAGAAATTGTCCCTCTGGAAATACATCAGAAAAAAGGTGCACCAACTATAATAAGTGAAGACGAATTTATAAAACCAAGTACAACCCCCGAGATACTCGCAAAACTAAAACCCGCTTTTAAAAAGGATGGAACAGTTACGGCTGGTAATGCATCTGGGTTAAACGACGGTGCAGCTGCCACTTTCATCGTTTCAGAAGATGCTATAAAACAATATGGCATTACGCCTAAAGCCCGCATCGTAAGCTGCGGCATAGTGGGCGTAGAGCCCCGCATTATGGGTATCGGCCCGGCTGGAGCCACAGAAATGGCCCTGAAAAGAGCTGGCCTCACCCTCAACGATATAGACATTATAGAGCTCAACGAAGCCTTCGCTGCGCAAAGCCTTGCCTGCACCCGCAAACTTGGCATTGATGACGATGATTCAAGAGTAAACCCCAACGGCGGTGCTATCGCTATAGGCCACCCCCTCGGCATGTCAGGCACACGCATAGTTTACTCCGCGGCACTCGAGCTGCACAAACAATATAAAAGATATGCGTTAGCCACTATGTGCATAGGCCTCGGCCAGGGCTATGCAGTAATACTCGAACGAGTTTAAATCAATATCCCCATAAAAACCTAAGGGCGTGATACCAAAAGCAAGAAGCTTCTGTATCATGCCCCCACACTGGTCGCAGCGTCTCGCTGCGTCCCTTTAATAGCAAGCGTCCGCTTGCGAAACCAACCCTAAGCTCGCTAATTCCCCGTTACCTAAGCTTGGAAACATCGGGACTTTCTACTAAGTACTAACTACTTTCGACTGCAACGCTCACTGGTCGCAGCGTCTCGCTGCGTCCCTTTAGTAGCAAACGTCCGCTTGCGAAACCAACCCAAAAAGTACAATTCAGCAACATGTACAGACGCAATGCTTGCGTCTCCACAGTGGCCCGGCACGATAAACCCCGCTATCTAATGCCATTTTTTCCGAAACAAAAAAACACCCCACAACAATCCAACTCATAACTCATAACTCATAACTCACAACTCCCTCACCACCCTCCGCACATACCTGTTATTCACCATTACAAAGTACATGCCAGCTGGCAGTGTTGCAAAAGATACCGTAGCGTCTTTTTCTTGTTTAAATCCAGCCACCTCAATCACCACCTGACCTAAAAGATTACTTACAACAACCGATGTTATAGGCTCTGCAGCTGAGATATACAACAACCCGTTTACAGGATTGGGAGAGCAGGTTATTTTCCCCACCTCAGTATAAACATCTGGCACCCCCAAATTGCAAACCACCACATGCAGCGCACTTACAGCAGTATCACTGCAACCATATACGATTGCCGTTATAGAATCTGTGCATTGGGTCTTAGTATAGGGTATCTCTAAAAACTCTCTATTTTATCTGAGTGTTTCTCTGAGTTGCTTTTTTATTGAGCGTTTGCCGTCGTAATATATTTTTTATTTTTCAAGCAATCATTTATTTTACGTGTTTTTATATTGTTTTGGCCCAACC
>CAILMA010000169.1 GCA_903835145.1 uncultured Bacteroidota bacterium | reverse complement strand
CTAAACTCATCAATAACTTACATAACGGGATTCTCGTGACCGACGAGTCCCGGAAAATTATCTTTGCCAACCAGAAGTTCTGCGAGATGCATCAGCTTGATATGCCTGCAGAGGAACTAATAGGCACCAATCACTATGATTTGCTGCATAATGAACAAATCAGGTATGCTGAAAAGGAGCACATTATTGAGCGCGTGAAATTGGTTACGCGATTTAAAGAGGTTGTACTTAGCGATGAGCTTGAGCTTCCCGGAGGTGTCATAGTCAGTAGGGATTACTTACCGTTGATGCTTGGTGAGGCTGACAAGGGCGCGATATGGAAATTCAGAGACATCACAAGTAGCCGGAATATTGAACGCAGGTTCGAAAATCAAAGACTTTTTTACGAGAGTATCCTTAATAATATTTCTGCAGATATTGCCGTTTTTGACGCTGATCATCGGTTTATGTTCGTAAACCCAAAGGCGGTTAAAGATGCTTTTTTGAGGAAGTGGTTGATAGGAAAAACAAATGAGGATTATTGCCGGTACCGGAATTTACCATTATCTATAGCAGAAGAGCGGGAGGAGTATTTCAACCAGGCTGTTAGAGAGCGTAAAATGATTTACCGGGAGGAAAAAATAGAGTGGGGTGGCCAGTCCACTGTGTATCAGATGCGGTGTCTTTTTCCGGTTTTTAGGGATAATGGCGTTTTTGAGATGTTGATCGTTTACGGGCTTGACATTACAGACCGTATTCTTGCGGAGCAAGCATTGCAAACCAGTATGGATACGTTTGCTAGTTCATTTAACTATTCGGGCATAGGCAAGGCTTTGATAACGCTCGATGGAAAATGGCTGGAGGTAAATGACAAAATCTGTGAGCTAACCGGCTACACCCGTGAGGAGCTCTGCCAGTGCTATTGTGATGACATTACTTACCCGGACGACAGGCAGGTTGACAATTATTTCAAGGACCAGTTGCTCACAAAGGAAGTGCCCGCATATACGATTCAAAAGCGTTTTATTTCCAGCCAAAGACATATCATCACAACTTCTATAACTGTGTCAATAGTTTGGGACAATGACGAGAATCCTAAGTATTATATTTTCGATATTGTTGATATATCCCGGCAAAAGGAACTCACCGATGAGATACACAGGAAAAATGCTGAACTTGAAGCAACAGGTACAAGCCTGAACAATAAAATAAGCCAGCTTGAGGAATTAAATCACATCATCGCGCATAACCTGCGCGGCCCTGCGGCTAATATAAGTATGCTTGCTGACAGGTTGATTATGGCCGATGACGACCCGGCCGCAGAAGAAGAGCCCTTCACCAAGGAGGAGGCAGGCCAGATCATTCATGAAAGCAGTATAAGGCTCACCAATAGCCTGAATACACTCATGGAATTGATGCAGATAAAACTTAATGTTGATATAGCCAGCGAAGATTGCGACCTGCGTGAATTGATAAACGATATCACAAAACAATTGTATGGTATCATTTTCGAGAAGCAGGCTAAAATAACACTGAATCTGGAAATTGATGTAATTAAATACCCAAAAATATATCTGGAAAGTATTCTTTACAACCTGATAAGCAACGCAATTAAATATTGTAAGCCCGGTGAAATACCTTTTATTGAAATTGGCTCAACTGTTGTTGAGGGTCGAGTAGTGATTTTTGTAAAAGATAATGGATTGGGGATAGACCTCGAAAAATACCGTGAAAAAGTGTTCAAGCTCAATCAGGTTTTTCACCGCGGTTACGATAGTAAGGGAGTGGGGCTATACCTTATCAAAAATCAAATAGAATCGCTCGGTGGCTCTATTAAATTACTAAGTAAAGTAAACGAGGGTTGTGAATTTATTGTAACATTGTAACCGGGTAATGGCAGGTAAAATAGATAAAGTACTCAACCTTGTAGGTAATATGGGCGGGCGATACATCGCATTCAGAGCCCGTCATGAGTTTTTGCGTCGTACAGGCCTGCTGAAACGAAAATTCCCTGCCGCCCCTGCCTATAAACAATATATCACACTTAACGAATGGAAGCTGCAACCCGTAAGATTTTTGTTCAACGACAAAGAATCATTGTTATTCCCCAAGACACCTACTGCTGACTTAAAAGAAAGGTACGAGCAAATAAAGAGTGGTAAGTTGCTTCTTTTTAACAGCATTCTTGCAGATCTGGGTAAGAACTACGACTGGGTCACCAATCCTGATTCAGGATATAAGTATGATGTTAAAAAGCACTGGACGGAGATTCCTGATTATTCTAAAGAAGCCGGAGACATAAAGTATGTTTGGGAAAAATCAAGGTTCTCCTACATCTACGATCTCATTCGTTATGATTATCATTTCAGTGTTGACTGTGCTACAACCGTTTTTGCTGATATCCTTTCCTGGATAAAGGGGAATCCGGTAAACTGCGGTCCTAACTACCGCTGTAGTCAGGAGATGTCGCTGCGCATACTTAACTGGACTTTTGCGCTGCATTATTACAGAAATTCGCCGGCACTTACAGAGGAAGTTTTCAATCAGATGCAATATGCCATTTACTGGCATCTACATCATATATACAACAATATCAATTTTTCCCGAATTGCAGTACGCAACAATCATGCTATTACAGAAACACTTACGCTGTATCTGGGTGGACTTTTGTATCCGTCCCTACCCGGGGCGGCCGTTTGGAAAAAGAAAGGTAAGGCATGGTTTGAGCAGGAAATAGCCTATCAGATTTATGAGGATGGTACCTTTTTGCAGTTTTCAATGAATTATCACCGCGTAGTGGTGCAGTTGCTTACATGGGCCATCACTATTGCCGATCAGAACAAAGAACGTTTCAGCGATGTGGTTTATAAGCGGGCCAAGCGCACATTCCATTACCTGAGAACGTGCCTGATTGATGAAAATGGCATGCTTCCCAACTATGGGGCAAATGATGGTGCGCTGTTCTTCAGGCTAAGCAGCACCGATTACCGCGACTACAGGCCTCAGCTACAGGCACTGGCCGCCGCGTTGGGCACAGAACTCCAGTTCAATAATTTTAATGAAGATTCCCATTGGTACGGGACTTTTGAGAATGCACGAAAAACATGGCAGCCGGCGAATGGAGTCCATATTTTTCCTGATGGTGGATACTACATCATGCGGGAACCGCAAACACTTACATTTATTAAATGCGGTAGTTACAAAGACCGTCCTCAGCATGCCGATAACCTGCACATTGATATCTGGTACAAAGGCGAAAATATTCTTCAGGATGCCGGCAGTTACAAATACAATACTGATGACGCCACAATAAGATATTTCAGCGGCACAGCGTCACACAATACTGTTATGCTGGGCGATAAGGACCAGATGCTGAAAGGCGGGCGTTTCATTTGGTATTACTGGTCGCAGCGCAAAAACGCCTCTCTTGTCGAGAGCGAGAAAAGCTTTGTATTTGATGGTGCAATTCATGCATTCGTGTATCTGCAGAAAGGCATCGTACACCGCCGTATCGTAACCAAGGTAAAAGGCAAACCAGAATGGAGCATCAGGGACGAAGTAAGCGGAGCGCCTGCCGGGTTACCGATGCGCCAGCTTTGGCACTTGTCCGATGCACGCTATAAAAAACTGAAGCTCACTGCTAAAAATGAGTCCGGTAAGGACCTGAAAGTTATAAAGCAGGAGGGCTGGAATTCTTCGCTATATGGGCAAAAACAAAAAAATACGGAGTTGGTGGTTACCGGGGTTAGCATTATTGAAACGGCCATAGAAATTGGTTGATTTAATATGATTTTTCAATTTTTTATCTTCATTTGATCGAGTGTATCGCTTTTGAAGTCCACTCACCTTTTCAATTTTCTTTTATTTTTTCTGTATTTGGCTGATTGTGCTACCTGCTAATAAAATCAAAAAACTATTTTTGCACCCGCATGAACATATTATTGATCCATCAGTATTTTTTGGAAGAAGATGACCCGGGTGGGAGCCGCTGGAATGAGCTTACGCGGGTGTGGACGGAAATGGGCCACACAGTTACGGTGCTTGGCGGTATGATGCATGCTAATGGCAAGGAAAAAAGACCAGAATACAAAGGGAAACACTTCGTAAGAAAGCAGCAGGGTGCTGTTAATGTATTGCGTTGCCACGTTTCCGAGGCTTACAACAAACATTTTATTGGCAGGCTTTGGGGGTATTTTTCCTTTATGTTTTCTTCGGCATATGCCGGGCTTTTTAAGGCTAAGGGGAAATTTGATGTTGTCATAGTTACATCTCCGCCTTTATTCGTAGGGGCAACTGGTTATCTTGTTTCCCGGCTAAGGCGAATGCCGTTTGTGTTTGAAGTGCGTGATTTGTGGCCAGAGTCGGCTATCGATACCGGTGTTTTAACGAATGGGTTAGTTATCAAGCTGGCATTTTGGGTGGAAGGCTTTATTTATAAAACGGCAAAGCTCGTGAACGTACTTACTCCGGCATTTTACAAAACGCTCAGAGACAAAAAAGGAATTGCCGAAAGTAAACTCATTCAAATATCAAATGCGGCAGACTTTAGTTTGTCAGAAAAATTGCTCCGAGAGTTTGACCGTGATGCTTTTAGAAAAGAGCATGATCTGGATGGTAGATTTGTGATAACATATGTAGGTGCTCACGGCGTTGCCAACCACCTGGAACAGGTGCTGGATGCGGGTGAACTACTCAGCGACACCAATGTACTGTTCCTATTGATAGGGCAGGGGATGGAGAAGGAACGACTGAAGAAAATGGCGAGTGACCGTAAAATTACCAATGTCCGGTTTCTCGATTCAGTTCCCAAAGCTGAAGTATTCAGGTACATACTGGCCTCGGAAATGGGCGCATCAGTGCTAAAAAAAGTGGATACTTTTAAGACCGTCTATTCCAATAAAACATTTGACTACATGTCTTGCAAAAAGCCAATTTTGATGGCTATTGATGGCGTTTCCCGCGAGTTGCTGGAAGATGCAGGAGCGGGTAGCTATGTGGAACCAGAGAACGCATCAGAGTACAACCGTATCATACGGGAATATCTTGCACACCCGGAGCGCTTACAGAAAGAAGGTGAAAGCGGTTACAAGTATGCGAAAGAGAATTTTGACCGGGAAGTACTCGCGAAAAAATACATAGGTCACATCAGCGATATTGTTGGCAAGAAGTAGAACGGAAGATTATGGCAATACGCAGAAGTATCATTTCCAGTATTTATATTCATCTTGTCAAGCCACTTGGAGATGTTTTCGCGGCATCTGTTGTGTTTCTAATTTTCTCACCCTTATTTATTTTCCTCGTTATCAGGCTCACAATTTCCAATTCCGGGAAGCCCTTCTTTTTCCAAAGGCGGCCGGGCAAGCGTGGGAAAATATTTAAGGTGGTGAAGTTCAAGACCATGAACGATAAAAAAGATAAGGATGGTAACCTATTGCCCGATGCCGACCGCATAACTCCCTTGGGTAGTTTCATAAGACGGACATCGCTCGATGAAATACCGCAACTGCTGAATGTGATAAAAGGCGACATGAGTATAGTAGGCCCCCGGCCATTGCTGGAAGAATACCTGCCGTTATACAGCCCAACTCAGCAACGCCGGCATGAAGTGAAGCCTGGTATTACCGGCTGGGCCCAGGTAAATGGCCGCAATGCCATAAGCTGGAAACAGAAATTTGAGTATGATGTATGGTATGTTGACAATATCAGTTTCCTGCTCGATTTCAGGATATTGCTCCTTACAGTAAAGAAGGTTGTAAAACCAGAAGGTATAAGTTCCGCCACTTCAGTTACTATGGAGAAGTTTACAGGCAAAGAATAACGTTAATACCTGCGCTATAGGCCGAGGCTTTTGTTGTACTCCAGTACCATCCTTATTTCTCCATAGGTAAAATTGTCGCCAAGAATATCCTTTACGGGTTTCAATGCCACAGTCTGTCCCGAAGCCTTTATGGCATTTGTTATTTTGTCCACCTTGTCTATTGGCACTATATTAAACAAGTCCAGTTCCCCACGCCCTACAAATAGTGCCAGGTGTGTTTCTACCGTACTGAGCGAGAGGCCACGTTGCTCTGCAATTTCTTCCATACTCAGCCCTTCTTTATGCAGCGCGAGTGTGGCATTTTGAGTGGCGTTGGTGCCCGTATTTGTTTTTACAGT
>CAILMA010000168.1 GCA_903835145.1 uncultured Bacteroidota bacterium | reverse complement strand
GTTGAAGCACTGAATGACATTCATTTGGCGCAGGTATTAACTTATTTAAAGCTAACCGGTGTTAAATTAGGGTTGTTAATGAATTTCAATGTGCTCAGAATAAAAGACGGGGTAAAACGAGTGGCAAATAATTTGTGATATTCAATCTTGCAAATAAATTGACCAATATATCATCCAGACTTTGCGCCTTCTCTGCGATTTCTTAGCGCACTTTGCGGTAGAGCATTGAAAAAAAGAATAAAAAGTAATATTGTAAACAAGAAGTTTGCCCAGTTTATTCTGATAATTTTACTATGTGGAATAGCTTTAAGGTTGGATTTTGAGGGATTGAAAGCCCGAACTAAGTACAAGTTAGCGGGCGAGGACGAAAATTTAAAAAGGCTATGCAAGCGGCTAATAAATAGTGACAGCGAAACGATGAGAACATTAACTTTGTGGCTTCAATATTTGTTTGAACATAATCGTAACGCAGATATAAACGTTTTGAAATAAAATGTCTGAAACACCAAAATTTAAAGTAACAGTTGATAATATTAGCATTGAGGTTGCGCCCGGCACAACTATACTTAATGCTGCACGTATGATAGGCGGCGAGGTTGCGCCACCTGCTATGTGCTACTACTCTAAGCTACAGGATAGCGGTGGTAAATGCCGTACTTGCCTCGTAGAGGTGAGTAAGGGCTCTGAAAAAGACCCCCGGCCTATGCCTAAGCTTGTTGCCAGCTGCCGCACTACCGTGATGGATGGCATGGAGGTAAAAAATATCACTTCCGATAAAGTTCAGGATGCCCGCAAGGGTGTAGTGGAGTTCCTGCTCCTCAATCATCCTTTGGATTGTCCGGTATGTGACCAGGCTGGTGAGTGCGACCTTCAAAACCTGAGTTACAACCATGGTAATGAGGCAACCCGGTACGAATTCGACCGCCGCACATTCGAAAAAGAAGACATAGGACCATATATCTCATTACACATGACGCGTTGTATCATGTGTTTCCGTTGCGTGTATGCTGCCGGCCAGCTCACCGACAAGAGAGAACATGGTATATTGGAGCGCGGCGACCATGCCCAGATCAGCACCATGCTGAACAAGGCACTCGACCACGAATTTATAGGCAATGTTATTGACGTTTGCCCTGTAGGTGCACTTACTGACAAAACATTCCGATTTAAAAACAGGGTTTGGTTCACTAAACCAATGGATGCTCACCGCGACTGCCCTACCTGCAAAGGGAAAGTAAGATTGTGGATGAGGGGTCATGAGGTATTCCGTGTTACGGCACGCAAAGACCAGTGGGGTGAGGTGGAAGAATGGATATGTAATGACTGCCGTTTCCATAAAAAAGAAACTAAGGACTGGGTAATAGAGGGCCCTACCAAGGTGGCAAGAACAAGCGTTATTTCGCAAGGTCACTATGTTGGTACCCGCAAAACACCAATATTGATAGATAAGGTAAACGGCAGGCAGCCTAAATTCTTATTGGACATTCATGATATAAGCGATGTAAACAGGCCAGAGATTCACTTGTCAAAAATAGACGGTCCGGCACATTCCTCTGACTTTAAGGGAAAGGCATAAGGAAAAACGGAAAATGCAATGAGCATCCATTTCGAACATCGTTATGTATAGAAGTTTGAGAAAGGGCCGAATTCATTGTAAGAGCAGGAAAACTATCGGTTGGGCTGAGATTTATAATCATTTTAATTGATTTGAAGGCTTCGCGAAAGCAATAAATCTCAGCACAAACAACGATTTTTTAATTAACTAAATTACTTTTGCGCTATTATGTTGTTACTACAAGCTGCTGCAGGTCACGTTGATTGGGGCTTTATCATAGAAAAGGTAATTCTTATTACCGTAATCTTGTTTGGTTCTTTGGGTATTGCAATGTATGCTACCTGGGCTGAGCGTAAGGTGGCGGCCATCATGCAAGACCGAATAGGCCCGAGCCGTGCCGGTATCTTTGGTTTGGCACAGCCCCTTGCCGATGGTATCAAATTGTTTTTTAAAGAAGAGATCATCCCCGATCGCTCTACACGGTTTATATTCATACTTGGTCCTTGTCTGGCTATGCTTACTGCTACCATGACGAGTGCTGTTATGCCCTGGGGACCAGATTTCACCATCGGCGGCCGCACTATTGCTTTACAGGTGGCCGATATTAATATTGGTATTCTGTTTGTATTCGGCGTTGTGAGTCTTGGCGTTTATGGCGTAATGCTGGGTGGCTGGGCTTCTAACAACAAATTTTCGCTGCTGAGTAGTATCCGTGCAGCATCGCAGGCTATTTCTTATGAGCTGGCTATGGGCATAAGCCTTATTGCATTGCTTATGATGACCGGGTCTTTGAGTCTCAGGGACATCGTACAACAGCAGCACGGTTTCTGGCACGATGGTTACTTCAGTTGGAACTTCTTTAAGCAACCACTCGGATTTATCATCTTCCTCACCTGTTCTTTTGCCGAGCTTAACCGTGCACCATTCGATTTGCCGGAGTGCGAAAGTGAACTGAACATGGGCTACCACCAGGAGTATTCATCTATGAAGCTTGGTTTCTACCTATTTGCTGAGTACATCAATATGTTCGTTAGCTCCGCTATTATCTGTACCCTGTTTTTCGGTGGTTACAACTTCCCGTTCATGGATCAGGTTATGCAGGCTGTGCCTCCGGTATTGTTCAGCGCCATTTGTATTATGGCATTGATGACTAAGATTGTATTTATGATCCTGTTCTTCATGGCTGTAAGGTGGACATTACCACGTTTCCGTTATGATCAACTGATGAGGCTGGGCTGGCGCTCGCTTATCCCGCTTGCTTTGGTAAACATGGTTGTTACCGGTGGCGTGATTCTTTGGACTTTGAAAAAATAGAAATTGGTAACGGTGCGCTAAAGGGCACTGCTGCCAGTAATAATAATACGTAACCGTTCGTAAATCCATCTTTGGATAGCATAGGTTCTACTATAAATTGGATTGGAAATAAACAACAATGGAAAAACTAACGAACAGATCGGTGCAAGTAGACCGCAGCCCAATGACGGTTAGCGAGCGCATGTATTTGCCCGGTATCATAAAAGGAATGGGAATCACTATAGGTCACGTTTTTAAGAAAAAAGCAACCGTTAGTTATCCTGAAGAAAAAAGACCGTTCAGCCCGGTTTTCCGTGGTTTGCACATTCTTAACCGCGATGAGCAGGGTAGGGAGCGTTGCACGGCTTGCGGGCTTTGTGCACTTGCTTGTCCCGCAGAGGCCATAACTATGGAAGCAGCCGAGCGCAAGCCCGGAGAAGAAAACCTCTACCGCGAAGAAAAATACGCAGCGAAATACGAAATCAATATGCTCCGTTGTATTTTTTGCGGCTATTGCGAAGAGGCTTGCCCCAAAGACGCTGTTTACCTTACCGAAACTGTGATGCCTGCTAACTACAACAGGAAAAGCTTTATTTACAAGAAAGACGACCTTCTGATTCCAAACCCTAATAAACAAGGATAAACTTTACTGAAAAATGGATATTTACGCTATTTTATTCTGGATGTTATCGGCAATGGCGGTTTGCAGTGCGCTGGGGGTCATCCTCAGTCGCAATCCTGTAAACAGTGTGCTTTGCCTCATCCTGACTTTCTTTTCTATTTCCGGTCACTATATATTAATGAATGCACAGTTTCTGGCTATTGTTAATGTAATAGTATACGCCGGTGCCATCATGGTATTGTTTCTCTTCGTAATTATGCTCATGAACCTGAATGCTGATGTGGAGCCCCAGAAGGGGCAATTGGTGCAGCTGGCAGGTGTCATTTCTGGCGGTATATTGTTCCTGGTAGTTCTGGCCGGCATAAAAGCAGCTAAAGTAGAGAGCATGGAAACAAAGTCAACGGACATAGGTCTCATTGCCAATCTCGGTAAAGTCCTGTTTCAAAAATATGTTTTGCCCTTTGAAATCAGCAGCGTACTCTTCCTCAGTGCTATGATAGGTGCGGTAGTAATAGGTACAAAAGATAAGACACCTGCTGTAACTACAGAGGTGAAAAACTAATAGTTCAAGTTTTAAAAACAGTATATGCCAATTAATTCAACGTACTACCTTTTTCTCAGCCTTTTGTTGTTTTCAATAGGCATAATGGGTACGCTCACCCGCCGAAATGCAGTTATCATATTTATGTGTATTGAGCTTATGCTCAATTCTGTAAATCTGCTGTTGGTTGCATTTTCAAAAATGTATGGCGATGCTGATGCACAGTTGTTTGTATTCTTTATCATGGTAGTAGCTGCAGCAGAAGTGGCTGTGGGCTTGGCTATCATAGTCATGATGTACCGAAAGGTGCACTCTATTGACATCAATATTTTGAACAGATTAAAGAACTAAGGAAATCCGTTTCTTTTTCGTTGCATTGAATTGAAACAAAATAGATAGCAGACCGTGAGTTGCGGACGTTATGGTGTAAATACCGTTGCCATCGCCACCAGGGTTTTAAATATCATTTGAAATAAAATATTTTTACTTTTTACTTTTCTGACTGTATGATAAATTACGTTTACTTAGTACCGCTCTTTCCATTGATTGGTTTTCTTATCAATGGAATATTTTGGAATAAGATGCCCAAAACCCTTGCCGGACTTATAGGCAGCGGTACCATTCTGGCGTCTTTCGCCGTTTCGCTCGGTATCTTTTTTGAAGTAAAAAGTGCCACATTTCAGGGGCCGGTTATTGTCACGTTGTTCGATTTTATTCAATCAGGTAAGCTCAATATACCGTTTGCGTTCCAGGTCGATGCCTTGTCGGCGCTCTTCCTGCTTATTATTACTGGTGTCGGTTTCCTTATCCATGTTTACTCCACTTCCTACATGCATCATGATGAAGGCATGGTCAAGTACTTCGCCTATCTGAATCTGTTCGTATTCTCTATGTTATTGCTCATATTGGGTGCCAACTACCTCATTATGTTCATAGGCTGGGAAGGCGTAGGGCTTTGCTCTTACCTGCTCATAGGGTTTTGGTTCAAAAACCGCGACTATACCAATGCTGCCAAGAAGGCTTTCGTCATGAACCGCATTGGCGATCTTGGTTTTCTGGTAGGTATGCTGCTGGTGCTTTATTATTTTGGTACTTTATCCTACAAAGATTTTTTCGGCCAGCTCAGCGCTGCACCGGCTAATATGAGCTCTGTTTATGGCTGGATCGCTTTATGCTTCTTTATAGGCGCAACCGGTAAAAGTGCTCAGATTCCATTGTATACCTGGCTGCCCGATGCGATGGCTGGCCCTACGCCTGTTTCAGCACTCATACATGCTGCAACCATGGTTACAGCAGGTATCTATATGATAGCCAGAAGCAATGTTCTTTATTCACTTGCCCCGGGCACGCTCCATATTGTTGCTATCATTGGTCTGGCAACTGCAATACTCGCCGCTACTATAGCCATCAGGCAATATGACATCAAGAAAGTTTTGGCCTATTCTACTGTTAGTCAGCTGGGCTTTATGTTTCTTGCTCTGGGCGTAGGCGCATATACTACAGCAGTGTTCCACGTTATGACACATGCATTCTTCAAAGCATTGTTGTTCCTTGGTTCCGGTAGCGTTATTCATGCCATGGGTGGTGAGCAGGACATTCGTAAAATGGGTGGTCTTGGCAGGCATATGCGCATAACGCAATTGACTTTCCTTGTTGGTTGTCTCGCAATCTCCGGTATTCCGGGTCTTTCGGGTTTCTTTTCTAAAGACGCCATACTCACCGCTGCTTACGCACACGACCCAATCTTATACTTCCTTGGTGTTGTTGCAGCAATGATGACTGCTTTCTACATGTTCCGTCTTTACTACCTTACGTTCACCGGCGGTTTCCGTGGCACAGAAGATCAGCACCATCACCTGCACGAGAGCCCTGCTGCCATGACAATGCCGCTTGTAGTCCTTGCGCTGTTGTCTATTGTTGGCGGCTACGTCGGTATGCCTGAAGTGTTCAGCGAGCACAACCTGTTCGATGAATATCTGAAACCAGTTGTCACCAACTTTGGTGAGCACCACCTTGCCGCTGGTACAGAGTGGATGTTGATGGGTATTTCTGTTGCTGTTTCTGTCGTTATGATTATGGTTGCCTTCACCATGTTCCGTAAGCCTTCGTTTTCACCTTCTACCGGCTTGGCCAAACTACTGGAGAACAAGTGGTATGTCGATGAGCTTTACGATTCCGCTATTGTACGCCCTATTCAGTCTCTGTCTGCATTACTCGATAGGTTCGTAGAGCGCATGGGTATTGATGGCATTGTGAATGGTGTGGGTAAGACAGTGAAGTGGGGTGGCGACAGGCTCAGACTGCTTCAGAGCGGTCAGGTGGGCTTCTATATCTTTATCATGGTGATAGGCATGGTTGCCTTATTTACCATTAGTTTCTTCTGGGTACATTAATACCTGCACGCACACAGGCTTTGATAGAAAGTTATTAAAGCTACAGTTAAAATATAGTTTCTAAAAGGGGGCCGATAGGTCCCTTTTTTTCATTTCCGGGGAGTGCAAAATGGAATTCAGGCAAAAAAATTTAGCGGATAAGCTATTTTTATTTCGCTTATTTCAATAGTTTTCGACAAGGTAATGCACGGTGAACAAATACCTTTTTACGACGCTGTAGTGTTAAAACAGTGCCTCCTCCCAGCATAGAAAAACTGACCTGTAAATTAGTTGAAACTATTGACCAGCAAGCGATTGAGCGATTTTAAATGTTAATTGAATGTGGATAAGGCGACGATGCAATTATTGGCAAAGTTCAGCGGTTAACTATCAATTAACCATGTTAAATTATTATGAAGTTTTGGTGGTTTTGAAAATTTATTTTACATCGCTCAAAAATAAATGCATAAAAGCTATTGTTTTTTAGAAATGACGTTTATATTTGCACACTAAACACAAACACATTCTGATATGAAAAGACTGATCCTCGCTTTAATTACTGCAGGAACTTTAGCAACATCAGCTAACGCTCAAGAACCAAAAAGTATCCTTCTTTACGGTGATATCAACCTTACCACTGTAAGAAACCCTGACCTCAGCAAAACCACACAGTGGGATGCAATGCCGGGTATTGGTTATCAGTTCAACCGCAACTGGACTTTAGGTATCGCATTAGCATGGGGCCAAAATGCAACAAAAGATAGTAACTCTATCAAAAATACCGACAACATGTACAAAGTTGGTGCGTTCGGTCGTTATTCCCGTTATATCGGCAGAAGCGAAACTTTCTTCTGGTATTCACAGTTTGATTTCGATTATGCAGGCGGTTACCACACTAACGAAGGAAACCCAGCTACTAACAAACACACTGGTATCTATGTAGGTCTTTATCCAGCTTTAGGTATCAACGTTGGTAAAGCTCTTTGCCTTAACTTCTCTATCGGTGGTATTAACTACGGTACTGACAAATACACTTACAACGCTAACCCAACTAATACATTCAACTTGTCTTTCGGACACCAGATGAACGTTGGTATCAGCAAAAACTTCAACACTGGTCACAAAATGCACAGCCACCACGAGCCAGGCGATGAAGTAAACCACAGAAAAATGGGCAAATCTGATGATGATGACGATTCAGCTCCAAAACCAAAGAAAAAAGAAAGAAGTCGTGATGATGACGAGTGATCATAACCACTGTTAAACATATTGAAAGCGTCCTGCCTTTACTGCAGGACGCTTTTATTTTTACCAATAAGGTAATACGAAACTGTTTTATCCGTTATTTTGATGCAATTCATTTCTTTATGAACTTATTACGCTTAATACCCCTTTTATTCATTAGCAATCTCGCATTGGCCCAGGCTTCGGTTGATATAGCTCCGGTTCCGGCAAAACATCCTCATAAGGTACTTGCAATGCCTGCAGCTAAAGCTGATACTGCCCGCTCGCCATTCCTGAAGCACATGACACTGGCTACGTTCTCAGTCGGTTTCAGCGACTACTATCGCAACAACATAACTTTGCCAACTGGTTTTGAAAAGGGAAACACAACAGGTATAGCACCGGTCTACGGTCGCGTAGAATATGGCATCAGCAACACCATTGGCATTGGAGCTATTATAAGCTACGATGCGTTTTACAATAATTTCTACCAGCTTTACCCGGGATTTGGCACCGCATTCAAGCGCTACGGCACCGATAAAGTGGTTGTTTTCAGTGCTGGTATCGGTTGCTATTATCATTTTACCCAAATCATTCCAGTTAAAAAGCTTGACCTCTACGCAGGTGTGGGTTTTAGCATCAATTCCATCCATCATTCTAATCAGCCCCAGGGCGATAGCACAGCAAAAACGGTTGAGCCAAGAGTTTCACCATCGCTCAGGGTAGGAGCCCGGTATTACCTCTACAAGAGCGGTAGCGTGTTTGCTGATCTCGGTTATGACCGCCAGAGTTTGTTCAGCCTTGGTTTCTCGTGTCGCTTCATACGGTAGAAAGTTTTTCGGAGTTAAATGTCCAGCTGCTCCTGCACCACCAGTGTCGCGGCTGCATATTGCTGGGTTATTTTGGTGCTGTAGTCTTCGAAAGCGATGCTGTAGCGTTGTTCCCTTACTCTTATGTTATCGGTCCGTTTTAGGGTAGTTACGGCTGTTCTGCATAGTTTCCCGAATGCGCTGCCGGGGTTCCACCCCTGTAACAATTTATGCAGGTCCCACTCTATGTCGTAATACCCCAATGCTTTCTGTGTATAGGTGCTTGGCGTCGCTTGGGCCGACGGGCTATGTGCGGGGAATGCCAGCCTGATAACGACAGTGCCGGTTGCCACCTGTACATTTTCCGATAGGTTGGTAAATTCAAAGTCTTCGAAGTCTATGAGCACGCAGGGCCAGGAAACCGCCGGGCGTGCATTTTTTAGTTGCCCAAGGTCCTGATCTATGTAAACCACTGAGGTGAGGTTGTTTTTCAGCTTGTCCTGTATCGCCAGGAACAGATTTGCGAATGGTGAGTTCATTTTTAATTGTATTTAAGGCTGCGGGAAACTATTCTATTCCATAGGTGTCTCGCCAGTAGGACTCTGGCAGGGTAATGTGCTGGCTTACCTGGGTGTCAATAGCTATGCGCTGGGTGAGGTAGTCGATATCCATATCTTTACTGAAGACAAAGCGACCACCCGCAACGGGATAGCCATAACCGGCAAGCACAGCAAGAAATTTGGCATCATTCAGCATGGCTGCTGTAAAGGCAATATCGCTGCGGGTGATCTCGTATTGCTGCTCCAGGTGCACCTTGCTCTGTGCATACCCGGTGCTATCAGAGCTTGTAGTGGTATCAGTATTTCCAAGTATGATGATGGACATCTCTTCGTTGAGCGCTTTTATGAACGAGAGTTGCAGGTTGCCATCGCTGTTGCTTTGCTTACCGTCTTTTATCTCAAAATCAGCCTGCCGCGGCAGCATGAGGGTGAGCGAGCTGCCACTCTCATCGAGCACTTTTTTGAGTTCCACCTTGGTTTGCTCGTCATAGGAGTCATAACGTATTATACGTACAGGCTGCCCGAATATCTCTATGTATTCTGCCCAATCACTCAAGCCGCCGCGTTTAAACAGGCAATACGGGGCACACTTGAGCAAGAGCCCCAGATCCCGGGTTTCGCCCATCACCCACACCTGCTGCAGCTGCTCGTAAGCAATGCCATCGCTGCCTGTTTGTTCATAGGCTATAATGCCCAGCTCCGGTTTAATGTGCTTACGGGGGATAAGCTCAAAGGCCAGCGCGGCTCCGGGTATGAATTCAATTCCTGAAACACCCCACAATTGTGTTTCCATTATGGTGCGTATTACTTTTCTGAAGTCCAGCGACCGAACAAGCCCATCAAAATGAGGGTCTCTCTGCCCATCTCGTTCAAAATAGACTTCTTTGTTCAGCACCGCATCAATGCGTTTCGCAATTACGCCCGATAAGTGCCCGTCCAGCACCACATCGGCATAGAGATCATAAAGCTGGGATCGGTTCGGGAAGTAGACAGACTCAGCGGAAAGAAGTGCACTCCGCCAGGTGGAAATGTCCTTCCTACCCCGGTCGGCCGACCGTATATTGAGCTCGTTTATAACGATGTCTTCTTTTTTTACAAAATTTTTATGTGTTTTTGTCATTTCTTATCAATTTTTATTGGAATAATAGATTGACGGATTTATTAAAAAGATTAACTTCGCCCCCCGAATGAGGTCGATAACATTAGAGGCATATAAAATAATTTATTTAATAACCGGGGCGAAAAAGTTTTCCTACTATTTCGCGCTGGCCTTCATAACGTTATTGAATTTCATATTTTTGAAAGGCGCATGTACGTTAATGCAGCCTATCTTTTCTCCGCTACAGTACATTTTGATGATTTTCAGATTTCCTTTTAATGTAGGCACCTATATAGCATTATTTGTTATAAATATGCTTATAGTGCCCTTTAAGATGACGGACTTCGTTAACTCAGTAAAGACGATGTATGTTAAGTTGCTCATATTTATTTTTATGGCAATTTTACTTTACGGCTACGGTAAGTTTATAGACCGTTATTTTTAGTTTGAAAAAAAACGGTGAGCACCCCCCACTTTTATTTCTTTAGTAGTTCACATTCAATAGTAGTTGCTGCGTTTGGGCACGCTGCTCCAGTTTATTGAGTTTCCGTCAGGCACGCTTTCAGCTGCTGTATCGGCATATGGCCACCCTGCAGGCTGAACGCTTCCGTTCTGTATACTTTTTAGCACACCTATAGCGTCTTCATAGGCTGTGCGCGCTATCGCATTGTCTGTTCCCGGGTTTGCAATGCGCAACAAGTGCCAGGTGGCGAGGTCTTTTACCAATGCTAAGAGATAGGCATCAGTGAACGTAGGGTCGGTCTCAGCTGTGCCAAAGAGCGCAACCAGATCAAACTTCGACAGATAGATTTTTGCTTCCTGCACGGCCGCAGCTATAGCATTGGTAGTAAGGCTGTCGTCGCCACGGGTTATTTCGGTAACAACCTCGTCGTATAAATGTGTTTTGAGGTCTGATGGTAGTAAGAAAGGCATTTTTCTGATGTTTTATTAGTGAGGGATAGATAATTTGACGGAAACCGTTCATTAGCAGGCGGGATTGCGGTCTTTTGTACATGCAAGGGATATACCCGTGCCCCACCAAAGAGGGGCAATTACCTCCGGAGCAATGAAGCAGAATATAAGTTGGACGGAAAAATGGAGCAAGCAGGTAGTTGGCGGGGCTAAGCAATACAGCAACAAACATCCATAGCAAGGCAAAGCCGATACCGTTTTAGAATGGTTTGATTTTGTAAATAAATAAGGGGAATCACAAGTACTTTGGTGTTACTCGTCTTTTTCTTTCGATGGTTTTTCTTCTTTTTCATCGCCCTCAGCATCATCATCTTCGTCACCGTCTTTCTTCTTCTTCGATGCTGGTTTTGCGGTTTCTGCTTTCTTTGTAGCCGGTTTTTCTTTAACCTCAGGTGTCTCAGGCTCTATGGCTTCGCCGGTCTTTTTAACGGCCGTAATGCGCTTGCTTGCGCGGTCAAACGTTACTTCATATGCATTAGCAACATTATCGCCCACTTGCTGGGTTATGTAGCCTATAAGTGTTTTTGCCCGCACAGAATCATCAGTCTCAGACGAGTCGACTGTTGCATAAACTTTTACAATTTCCTTGTTGTCTTTTTTGAGCGCCGGTATTTTCTTGCGCTCTTCAGCAAACTCTTTCAATTCGCCTATTTTCCTGCGCAGTGTGCTGAAGTCGGCACGGTCGCGGGCTTTTTGTCTTACTTCGGCTGAGGCATGGGGCACCGGTGTTTGTGCATGAGCGCCTACAACTACTGCAAGGCAGGCCAGTATGAATAATGTGAGTTGCTTTTTCATAACTTGTAAATTTACAGAAGCTTTTTGTAAAATCGGGTTGTGGTCATTTTTAATTAACATCAGGCTCACATTTTTTTGTTTTCAAGTTTTTTGCCAAAAGTTGCCATGGGGTTTTGGTTGAGTGTGTACCATTCCCGGAGCAGCCAAAGAGCACCTTCCACGGCGTCAGGGGCATCATCGTGAGCATGGCTCCCGTGAGCAAATGCCTTGAACTGCCCTACAAGCCTTACCATGTGCGGGTTGTGCTCCTCGGCGGCATTCAGGTAAAGCTGGCCGTTTCTGTTAAGTGGCTCCAGTGCTGTTTCTATTCTGGTGTATTTGTGCCCCTTCTTGCGGTCGTCGCCCTGTAGGAATATGGGGAAGCCGGTTTTCTTGCAGGTGTCGTTCATTTGTTGTATCAATACATCCTGCATAAATACCCTTTCTACATAGAAGCGGCAACGCGGATTTCCTTCTGCAACTTTCACCATTTCCCGGTGCCAGGTAAACAGGTCAGCAGTTGTGGTTTGTTCTACAAATGCTTTAATGACGTGGTATTCCTCCTGCCACTTACCAACCAGTACCATAGCCTTAAAGTCGCCGGAATCGCTGAAGGAGGGGTCGGTATAGCACACGAGGGCTTCATAGTCTTTTATCGGCAGCACCGGTTTCCAGTACATTTCTTTGAAAACCGCGCCCTCAACTATGGGGTTATTGAAGTATTCTTTTTCGCGTGCTGCGTAACTTTTTTGCCGCAATACCCGATCTATATCCTCCTCGCTGTTTTTCTGGTGCCAGTTCGACTTACCATCCTTATTGCGAATATTTTGCTGGTCGGTACAATCGGCAAAGGGCATAGCGCGCACTATGCAGCAGTCCACGGCTATCATATTGCCGCAAAAGAGGATGGTGGTGGGCTGAGAGACAGATCTGGTGCCTATTGCAGCCTCTTCTATCCATCGCCACTTCTTCGCTATTATCTCAGGGTTCAGGCAGTCGGCATCGGTATCTACGTCGTCGAAAATAAGTATATCGGGCCGGGCTTCTTCATTCCTCGTGCCACGAGGGCTTTGCCCTGCACCCAGTGCCCTGAAGGAGAGTCCTTTTTCGGTTGTAAACTCAGCCGCCTGCCACTTGCCCGCGTTTTGTTGCGGCCCATAGTCCTGTATTATACGGTGGTTGCTTTCCAGGTTCATTTTGTAGGGAGCCAGCAACCTTGTGGCATTGTCAAAGCTATTGCTTATGATAAGGCAGTATTTTTTAAGTAGCCTTTCGGGCCTCTGCTCCTGCGGTGGGTGGCCTACCAGCATGAGGTAGAAAACCTCCATCATTGTCCTGGTACTTTTGGCCAGTTCTCGGCTCCACAGGCGTACTTCATAGTGCTCCGGGTTATTTAATACGCGCTCTGTAGCGCTGAGGTGAAAATCAGCTGGTGGCGCGAAGGTATAACGCGGGAAGTAGTAGCAAAACCATTGCTCGGGGTCGGCCTCCAGAGCTGCAACCCGTCGGGCACGCGCTTCATCGGTTTCTTCAGTGTCTATGAATGTAGAGTCGGTTATTGCCTTGAGGTATTCTTCCCAGTTTTCAAGCGATTGTTTTATGGTCATAAAGTTTGTTTTGAAAAAGTGAATATTCAGGATGCTGAGCGCAGCTAAGCTGGCATCTCTTTGAGCTTTGATCTGATAAAGCCATCAAACTGCACGGAGACGGTTCTGGCAAGTTCTTTGTCGCGGGTGCGCAGCC
>CAILMA010000167.1 GCA_903835145.1 uncultured Bacteroidota bacterium | reverse complement strand
TACCCAACTGGTTTGAAAGTAAAGTCTTCCCAATCAAAATTACTGGTAGCGCGACTGAGTTGTTCCTCGGTGGCCCCGGTGGACGGTATCCGACTTTACACCTCGATTTTTACCACACTAATGCATGGGTTACACAACTATACGGAGACAAAAATTTTATCGTGTTTCCAAAAGGGCAAGACGAATGTATGTACCCGAACGAAAACAATAAATGGATGTCTGACGTAAATTGGTTTAATCCTGATTACAGTCGACACCCTAAGTTTAAGGATGCAACGCCTGTTGTTGTTCGGATAAATCAGGGAGAAACGATGTTTGTGCCGGCGGGCACGTGGCACGCAGCAGAAGCGCTTACGCCCAGTATTTCAATCATATTTGACCAAATAAATAACAAGAACTTTAACGATTGGAGAAAAGACCTTTGGGAAGATAAGAAAAAAGAAAAGCCACTCAAGGCAATGGCTATCATAGCTTACGCAACTCTGGCGAAATTTTATCTACAGATAGGAGATGCATTTGGTGTGAAACGCAACCGATACCAGTAATTAATGATAGGGGGCACCAGTGTTATCACAACTGCATTTTTGTTGCTTTTCTTATGTCGATGTCCTAATTTTACAAAACAGACCGGTTGAGTTGCTTTTTTGCTCATAACGCAACTGTTTTATTGATGTAAATGGGTTGTAGTTTTTTATCAATATCATAAATACAGAGATTGTTGGTAGTGCTCAGGATGTTTTTTGGCAAGAAATACCTCATATACAGGGGTTCTCCTCCAGAAATATATTGATTATTAGCTCTGTGTATCTCCCGGGGAGCGCAGAAGATGATCAACTGAGGGCCATCATCACATCAGGTTGTAAATTGGAGGAAAGCAACTACAACCTGGTGTTGCTTGATGCCGGGGAGCAAATAGCGTGGACAAAATTGCGGGATCAACTGCAGCCCAAAGTGGTTTTATTATTCAACGTATCACCAGCGCAACTTGGGATTTCAGCTTTGTTCAGAATCAATGAAATCAATAATTTTGATAATGTTCGTTGGGTTCCAACCATTTCTTTAGACCGGTTAATACAGGACAAAGAATTCAAGAGTAATTTATGGAACAATGCGCTTAAGCCTCTTTTTGTTAATAAAATACATGGGGAAATAGTATAGCCATTGATCACTCCCGAAGAAATATTAGAAATATATTGGGGTTATTCTCGCTTCCGGCCACTTCAGAAAGAGATTATCTCTGCTGTTCTGGCAGATGAAGATGTTCTTGCGTTGCTGCCTACAGGTGGTGGTAAATCGCTCTGTTACCAGGTGCCCGCTTTAATGAGGGACGGGCTGTGCCTGGTTATTTCGCCGCTCATCGCGTTAATGCAGGATCAGGTAAGTCGCCTAAAACAATTGGGAATAGCAGCGGAATGTATCTATTCAGGAATGCATTATAAGCAGGTAAAAGAAATACTGGAACTGGCGCGAGATGGTGAACTTAAGCTCCTGTACATTTCGCCGGAACGCTTACTAACCTATCTTTTCGATGACTATCTCCATTATTTAGATCTCAATCTTATAGCCATAGATGAGGCTCATTGCGTCTCTCAATGGGGTCATGATTTCCGGCCTGATTACCTCACAATATCCGTACTCAGGAAGCTTTTTACCCGCACTCCTTTTCTTGCACTTACGGCATCTGCAACTGCTGATATTCAAGAGGATATTGCTTTACAGTTAAAGCTAAATAACACAAGAGTTTTTAAACAAAGCTTTGCAAGAAGCAATATTTTTTATTCCGTACAGTATTCTGAGAATAAGAATGCTGACGTGAAGGCAGCCCTCACAGGAGATTGCAGCATCATTTACTGCAGAAGCCGTAAACAAACGGAAACC
>CAILMA010000166.1 GCA_903835145.1 uncultured Bacteroidota bacterium | reverse complement strand
TTTCCATTTTCATCTTTTATTCTCACTTCATATATTCCCCTGGGCAAAGTAGAGAGGTTTATACTAGTGCTCAAGCTACCACTGTTCACAGCAGCAGATTCGCTCGCAACTAACTGACCTACTATATTGAACAGGTCGATAGAAACATGGCTGCCCGGGAATCCATCGCCTTTAACTGTTATTTTATCATCAGTTGGGTTCGGGTAAATCTCAATTTTAGCTGCAGTTTCTACTGTGTTTGTACTCAAATGTGGTGGTATTGTAATGTTTATATTTACGTTGTCGATATAAATGTTTTGCCCATAATGGCCAACATTATCAAATGCCAGCACAACACCGCCACCGAGGTAGGGTGTAAGTGAAATTGAGTCGGTGCGCCATTCGCCGGCGTTAGGCACAAAGTAGCCAGTTGTATCCGGGGCCGAAGCCAGCAAGTTGGAATCTTTTGCATAAATGGTGCTCCAGGTTCTGCCGCAATCGGTTGAAATATCCACTAAAAGGGAGTCGTTATAGCCTGGATAATATCCGTACGCTACATCAAATTTGATTGATGCTGCTGATGCGTAAGTCAGGTCAAGTTTTGGGGTAACTATCCTGTCGTGGCGGCCTCCACCATCATTATTGAAGTTATCGAAAAACATACTCTTCGCACTGCTGCCATAACCACCGACTACCAGATTTTGTTGCCAATTGATACCGCTGCTCGATTCCAGAACCCATTGTGTTGTAGGTGGGAAACTGGTTTCTTCAAAGCCCTCGGTTACAGTTGAATAAACTCCGTGCGATACATTGATGTAGGATACATAGTTTATCGTGTCGTTGCCAGAAGCACCGATAACTACCAATTTGGCATTGTAGACGCCTGTCGTGCTGTAGCTAACTATGGGACTATCGGCAGTTGATGTTGCTGGCACACCACCGGGGAAGTACCAGGTAAATGAGGTTATGTTGCCAAAAACGCTTTTGTGGTATTTAATCGTATCTCCCGGGCACAGATCTTGCTTATTCGCGGCAAACGAACCAGTGGGAGGGAGGTTGTTTTTGATGTTACATTCCCATGCTCCCCGCCCGTAAGTTGATAGCCGGAGGATACTGGCAGATGTGCTGTCATTGTAAATCATCATATTGCTTATGTTCATAATGCTGGGTAACCCGCTGCTAAGGGTCCATGTAGTGGTGGTATTGTCTTTATAATACACATAGTTGCCCATGCAAATAAACAGCCTTTCTGTTGTGGAGTATTCATCAGAAATGACTTTCAGGATATTGAGGGAAGGCAATCCGGCTGAAATATTCATCCAGGTCGCACCCCTATCGGTTGAACGATAAAGCGTAGGCCCGCATGCCAGATAGACAATGTTTGAGTTGTGTTTGTATGTTGCAAGACTTGCACTTACATTGGTTGCTGCCGGCGTGGACACCGTTGTAAAACCAGGTGAGGCTGCGAGCGCATTATTTGTTCTCAGTAGTGTGCCCGCATTGGTGACGGCGTAAAAAATATTAGAATCGGCCGTGCACGAAGCAATGTCCATTAGTGGGTCGCCAGTTGTGTACAAGTAAGTCCACGTGGGTGTTGTGGTATTAATATCGTCACTTCTCCATATAGAATCGGTGCCGATAAATGCAGTATTGTGAAGGCTTTTAAGGAATTCTATGTGAAATGCCGGCGGTGCCGTAAAGGGGCCGTTGTAAGACTGGTCACCACCAAGCGGCGTTAGTGTTCGCCTATTGCCATTGTCATAATAAACTGCATTTTGACCCAGATAATCGATAGCACACCTTGCACCCCAGTCCCCGCCACGGTTACATTTCCAAATGCCATCGTAGTATAGCTCTCCATTATCCTGAGTGCCTGCGCTTATCATTTCGCGATCTACCGGGCTTTGAGCACCATGGTACATTTCTGTAGCCGCAAGGCCTGTGCTTCTTGTTTCCCAAAGGGTTGCCAAAGTATCGCGGGAAAGCCATACGCCGCCGTCATTCGCATTGAAGCGCATACTAAGGTTGTATGGGTCAAACTCTATATCATGCATGTCAGTATGCACCTGGTCGTACCATTGCGTGCGCCAGCTCCATGTGTAACCACCATCGGTTGAGCGCCATATACAATGGGAAACGAGCAATAATTCATTGGCGTTTGCAGGGTTCACGGTAAGGTTAAAGTTGTAATAGCCCTGAGAGCCAGAGGTGATTGTTGAGTCATAACAAACAACACATTGGGTGCCGCTTGTGTATATAGTTGTGAAGCTGTTGCCACCATCGGTCGATTTCATGATTTGGCCATAACCGCCTGTAGTACCCAAGAACACAACGTTGGTATCAGCCGGTGTAACTGCAATTCGTATGCCTTCGTTGCCAGAAGGTACACTTACGCCGCTTGTTATATTAGTCCAGGAAGAGCCCATATTGGTGCTTTTATAGAACAAATCGCCTGTTGCAGCATACAAAATGTTGTTGCTCCCGGGCTTCATTTTAATGCTTTTAAATGCTCCTGAGGTGAGGGTTTCAGTCCATGTGGCACCGCCATTAGTTGTTTTCCATATACCATCGGTTGTAGCTGCTACAAGTGTATTGTGGTTCACCGGGTCCATTATAATATCAACCGCCATTCTATTGCCGATGCCAGAGTTGGCCGGAGACCAGGTGTTGCCTCCGTTCGTACTTTTATATATGCCATACCAACTATCATAGTAATTCTGGTCTCCTGTTGATAGGTATAAAATACTATCGCTGGTATAGTCGAGACAAACAGATGAGCAAGCAGTTGTTGGTAGTATTTCGGTGCCTGGTGTTGGTGTCCATGTATTTCCAGTATCGTTAGATATGAATAAACCGCCCGATGCACTAACGGCATACACTTTTGCAGGGTTTGAATGATGAAATTTGATTTGACTTACACGGCCCATTCCATCTACCTGTCCCGATACATTAACCGGGAATTGAATTGGGCCAGTGTTATGCCAGGTGCCAACGGCAGGCTGTGCGATTGATACAGAATAAATGCAAAGCAATAAAAGAAGGGAACTGAAATATTTCATGTACAAATATTGTATGATAATTATTTATTTTTCTGACTATTGTATATTCCCAGCCTTTCTGAAGGGGTAAGTATATGACCGCCGGGCTGCACATAGGGCAGCATCATCAGGTGCCAGTGCTCATATTTTTTTACTTCAATGCGCATCTGGTTTTCTGCCTGCATTTTTCGCTGCATTCTTTTAGAGGGTTGTTTTTCGAATTTCTCGTGTTCCCCAATCACGTCATTCTCCCCGGCTGGTTTTTCATGGTGCTGGAAATAAATTTTATAGGCGCGCTCAGCTTCAAGGAAATTTGTAGCAGTGTCCTTTATCATGCTTATCCAAATAGGAGACCGGGCATATTCTTTATCGGAATATGTTTTTCCTTGTTGGGCAATACCGCTATGTGCCAATATAAGGCACAAGAACAAGGTTAATAGTTTGTTCATTATTATTTCTTATTAGTTTACGAAGGTAACAGAAAACGAGAAATATCTTTCGTTTTACAAAGCAAACGAAAGCTTGATGCAATATTATTACATTCAGATGTTACAGAACAGTGGAGTCGTTTAGTGCTACCTTATGAGCGTCAGGCTTCCTTTTTTAACCATCTGTTCGTTGTGTACACCCATAAACAGATTGATGCTGTACATGTAGGTGCCTATATCTGCCGGCTGGCCTTTGAATATGCCATCCTTGTTAATAGTAAGGAGTATGCTTTTCCATGAACATTATTTTCGTATCAATGAAATGGTTTGTTCTTTTAGGTGTTGGCAAGTCAACCAATCTTGCCAAGATTTGTTATTGGCTATTACAAAATCATTTCTCTTTATCCATATAAGTTTTTTGAACTTATTCGGTAGCAACGCTAAATCCACG
>CAILMA010000165.1 GCA_903835145.1 uncultured Bacteroidota bacterium | reverse complement strand
TAATAACAAATAGTCTGCAAAATTACGGAAATATTGAATTGCAACCGTACTTTGCATGATTTCTATTTAAAAAAGGCAATATGGTCGTATTTAAGACAACTTCAGATTTAGCTTTCTACCTAAAAAACAAGAAAGCAGAGGGTATAAAAATTGGCTTTGTTCCTACTATGGGTGCATTGCATTCCGGGCATATTTCTTTGGTAAACCGTGCGAAAGCGGACGGTTTGTTTTCAATATGCAGTATTTTTCTGAACCCGACCCAGTTCAACGACAAAAAGGATTTTGAGAAGTACCCTGTTACTACCAATGAAGATATTGCTCTGTTACTGGAGGCAGATTGCGACGTGTTGTTTCTTCCGCAGGTATCAGAAATTTATCCTGATGGCACTGAAAACACAAAGACCTACGATTTTGGATACCTTGATACCATACTTGAGGGTGCAAACCGGCCCGGTCATTTTAAGGGGGTAGGGCAGGTTGTAGGCAGGTTGCTGGAGATAGTGCAACCCGATACGCTGTACCTTGGCCAGAAAGATTACCAGCAATGCATGGTAATAAGCAAGCTGAAACAGGTAATGGGACTGGACGAACTGAACATTGCCATTTGTGCTACCATGCGGGAGGCCGACGGGCTTGCTATGAGCTCGCGTAACCGGAGGCTGACTGAGCCCAACCGGACGCTGGCAGCCATCATTTACCAATGTTTGGTTTCTATTCAGGCGAAAAGAGATGTTGCTTCGTTCGCAGTGGTTAAGAAAGAATGTTTCGACCTGATGAATAGGAAAGGCTTTGAGACTGAGTACGTGGCCCTTGCAGACGCCTCCACGATGGACTTGCTTGACGAATACGAACCAGGCCGGCAAATGGTGGCGTTGATTGCTGCAAAACTCGGCGAGATAAGGCTGATAGACAATATTTTGCTGTAAAATTGGTTTGGTTGGGTGATACCCAGAGCTTTTGTGCCGCGTTGGAAAATAATACCCGGGCAGTTATGTTACCCCCCAAGAGATATTTGATTGAAAAAATTATAAAAAAGTAGTTGTGTTTATAGAGCCATTTACTGGAAAGAAACGAGGCTGGATGGAGGTAATATCCGGCTGCATGTTTTCGGGGAAAACCGAGGAACTAATCAGGCGACTGAAACGTGTTCAGATTGCCGGGCTGAAGGCGGAAATTTTTAAGCCTGTGATTGATACGCGGTATCACACTGAGGATATCGTTTCTCACGATGCCTCAAGGGTGCGTTCTACGCCCGTTGATAACCCATATAACATAATGCTGCTGGCATCTGATGTAAATGTAGTGGGTATCGATGAGGCTCAGTTTTTCGATGCCGGAATAGTAGAAGTGGTAGAGTCGCTGGCGCTCAACGGCATAAGAGTAATTGTTGCCGGGCTTGATATGGACTATTTGGGCAAGCCCTTTGGGCCAATGCCGGCGTTGCTGGCGCGAGCAGAGTACATTACCAAGCTACATGCCATTTGCGTGAAGTGTGGTGATATAGCCAATTATTCCTATCGCATACCTAAAATAGACGATCAGGTATTGCTGGGGGAAAAAGACGTGTATGAACCAAGGTGCAGGCATTGTTTTTACAAAGCGTAGTTTGGTGGCTTTTGTAATAAATTGATAGTCAATGCTATTAACCATATTTAACTACCGATTGCACAACTTTTTTCATTTTTAATGGTTCTAAGAAATAAGAACGTTTATTTTTGTTTCGTTAATCACAATTTATGTCAATAGATTTTAAAAAATTACAGACAGACATCATTGCTGTCGTTGCGTTTGCAGTAATATCTTTATTGTATTGCCTGCCCCAATTGCAGGGTAAAAAGCTGAGCCAGCACGATAACATATCCTGGCAGGGAATGTCGCACGAGGTGATGGCTTACCATGACTCAACCGGCAAAGATGTATTGTGGAGCAACAGTATGTTTGGGGGTATGCCAACGTACACCAGCTACGTAGCGGCAAAGAACACGAACTATGTAGGAGATGTGCAAACGATATTGCAAGCCATTGGCAAGCCGGCCTATTTCTTTTTTATAGCAATGGTGTGTTTTTATATACTCATGCGTGTGCTGGGGGTTAACAAATGGCTGGGGATGATAGGGGCTTTTGCCTATGCATTTTCTTCTTACAACGCAATTATCATCAGTGTTGGTCATGAAACCAAGATGCTTACAATGGGTTATATACCGGCGGCAATAGCTGGTTTGTATCTCATTTACAAAGAAAAGTGGCTCACCGGTGCGGCGCTTTGGGGTATAACCATCTCCCTTATTATTGCTAATAATCACTTCCAGGTTATCTATTACTACCTATTCATTTTTGTGTGTTTCGGCGCAGTAATGTTCTACATCGGCATCAAGGAAAATAAGATCAAGGAATTTTTTATATCGTCGGTTATTGCGGTAGTTGTGGGCCTTATAGGTGCGGGGCCGGCCATGCCATCCATATTGCCAACCAATGAATATGCTAAGGCAACCATGCGTGGTGGCAGCAGTGAGCTCGCCGGGCATGATAAAAAGACGAACGGTGGTTTGGATAAAGAATATGCGTTCCGGTGGAGCAATGGAATAGGAGAGACATTCTGTATCATGATTCCATATTTATACGGTGGCTCATCGGGCGAGGCGGCAGATAAGGCACCAAAAACGAACGAAATGACTGGCGGCCGGGCTGATAAGTTGCCTTTATACTGGGGCCCTCAGCCATTTATAAGCGGTCCCGTATACTTCGGCGCTGTAATATGCTTCTTGTTTGTGCTGGGTTTAATGGTAGTGCGCTCACCGCACAAGTGGTGGATACTTGCCGCAAGTTTGCTCGGCATCATGCTCTCGTGGGGTAAGAATTTTGAGGGGGTGAATTATTTCTTGTTTGATCACCTGCCTATGTTGAACAAGTTCAGGACACCATCTATGGCACTTGTGATTCCACAGTTCCTGTTCCCGCTGCTGGGCCTCTGGGCCATGCAGGAGGTGCTTGACGGTAAAAACAATGCTGATAAAATTTGGAAAGACGTGAAAATTGCTGCGGGTATAACTGCCGGTCTTTGCATTTTACTGGGCGTAGGTGGTAGTATGTTTTTCAATTTTAGTGGTGCGGAAGATGGCCAGATGCAGGCAGAAATTGCAAAAGCACTTAGAGAAGACCGCGCTTCGCTGGCAATGATGAGCGGCCTTAAAAGTGCTGCATTCATACTTATAGCTGCCGGCCTTATATGGGCTTTCCTGAAAGATAAGATAAAGCCGGTGTTGATGATAGGTGGCCTCGCGGCAATAATGATAATAGATTTGTGGCCGGTTGCCCACAGCTACCTTAACGACAGTAACTACGAAGACGCTGCAGAGTACGATGCGGTTTTCCAGCCAAGGGATGTTGATAAAGCTATTATGCGCGATAAAGACCCTTACTATCGTGTACTTGACCTTTCGAGAGATACTTATAACGATGCGGTGCAGGCGTATTTCCACAAATGTGTGGGGGGCTACTCACCGGCGAAAATGGAAACTTATCAGGACATCATTGATAGACACCTGAGCCATGGTTTTAATGCCGAAGTGCTGAATATGCTGAACACCAAGTACTTGATAGTGGGCGGCCAGCGCAATGCACCACAGGTAATGCCTAACCCTGGCGCATGTGGCAATGCCTGGTTTGTAAGTGAGGTGAAATGGGCTAATGATGCTGAGGAGGAAATAAACGGCTTGAATGCAGAACACCTTTTTGATACTGCTGCAATGCCGGGTGCATTTGAACCTAAGAAAACAGCCGTGGTGCGCAGTACGTTTAAAGGCGATCTTGCTAACTACAATTTTGGGAAAGACAGCGCATCTACTGTTAAGCTGGCACGCTACGGACTCGATGATATTTCCTTTACTTCAAGCAACAGCAAGGACGGTTTGGCTGTATTCTCGGACATTTACTACGACAAAGGCTGGAAGGCATTTGTTGACGGCAAGGAAACGCCAATAATTAAGGCTGACTATATACTTAGGGCTATTAAAATACCTGCCGGCAACCACAACATTGAATTCCATTTCCATCCGGATAGTTTCTATAACGGACAGAAAATAGCGATGGTGAGCAGCATATTGCTGATATTAATAGCCTTAGGTGCTATTGCGCAGGGCTTCAGGAAG
>CAILMA010000164.1 GCA_903835145.1 uncultured Bacteroidota bacterium | reverse complement strand
CGCTTGATGTAGACGACGGGTTATAGACATAGGAAAGTGTAAGCGCATCAAACCAACCCATTTTGGATTTTTGCACGTCGTACTTGGCAACTGCCAGTTTGTGGTTGTATTTTTTTATTCTCGGGTACCTGGCCTTAGCTGAATCTATCAGTTTTTCCAGAAACGGGTAGGAGACGTTTGGCATCATTGATTGCTGTGCCGAAGCTGAAAAACAGGTAACAACCAATATGAGGAAAAGTATATGTTTTAATGTAATCATCACTGTCAGCTGTCTGTTATTTTAAAATTGCTGCAAATCAAGGAATTAGTTGTGGTAAATACAACTGTTTAAAGAAAAGTAATCCGGCAACGGCCTCCTTTCCCAAAATTTCCGTAAATATATACTTTTCCGTCTATAAACTTCATTTCTATGAAATAAGCACTATTTTTACCAACACCAATTTCACAAAACAACAAAGTGAAAAAAGCAGGCTTATAGCCTTCAAATTTTAATTATGTCGGTTGTAAACGCAATAAAAAGTAATCCCAAAATTAAAAAGCTCGTACATCGGTTGCTGATACCGAAAAATGAGGCGAGGCCGAGGTTGTGGGTGAAGCTTTTTCTTAATCGTTTTTTTCATAAGCGGGGTGGTGGATCTGCCATACGGCGGCGCACGCGCATCGATGTACTTCCCTTTAATAAATTTGAGCTCGGTGCCAGGTCTGTTATTGAAGACTTTAGTACCATAAACAATGGTGTGGGCGATGTGTTGATAGGAAATAACACCCTGATAGGAATGGGTAATGTGCTGATAGGGCCCGTAACTATAGGCAACAATGTAATATTTGCACAAAATGTAGTGGCCAGTGGGCTGAACCATGAGTACAAAAACCCGGATATCCCGATTCATGAGCAAAACGTAACCACAGCGATGATAACCGTAGGAGACGACAGCTGGATAGCTGCGAACGTGGTGTTAACGGCGGGTGTAACAATAGGCAGGCACTGTGTAATAGCAGCAGGCTCAGTAGTAACCAAGGATATTCCTTCTTATACAGTTGCAGCTGGTAATCCTGCCAAACCGATAAAACATTACAACGAAGCTACCAAGGATTGGGAGCGGTGCTGAGTTAGAGAATAGAAATAAAAAAGACATATTTTCCTTCTGTGAAAACGGCTTTCATTATTTTAAAAAACTCATTACATTTGAGCAGTTTTTAAGGAAAATTCAGAAAACTCATATATGGCAAAAATTAAAGTTGCAAATCCGGTTGTAGAATTAGACGGTGACGAGATGACCCGTATTATCTGGAAGTACATCAAGGAAAAATTGATACTTCCTTACCTTGAGCTTGAAATCAAGTATTATGATTTGGGCATGGAATACAGGGATGAGACCAATGACCAGGTAACCGTAGATGCAGCTAATGCCATAAAGCAATATGGCGTGGGTATTAAGTGCGCAACTATTACTCCTGATGAAGCCCGTGTTAAAGAATTTAACCTGAAACAAATGTGGAAGAGCCCTAACGGCACTATCCGCAATATTCTTGATGGCACCGTATTTCGCGAGCCAATAGTAATGAGCAACATACCGCGCCTTGTGCCTAACTGGACAGCACCTATCTGTATCGGTCGCCATGCATTTGGAGATCAGTACCGCGCTACCGATTTCGTAGTAAAGGGTAAGGGTAAATTAACTATTAAGTTTGAAGGCGAAAATGGAGAAACCATTGAGCACGAAGTATACAATTTTAAAGGTGATGGCGTAGCACTCGCTATGTACAATACCGATGAGTCTATCATGGGTTTTGCACGTGCCTGCTTTAATATGGCCCTTTCAAAAAAATGGCCGCTTTACCTTTCTACAAAGAATACAATCCTGAAAAAATACGACGGCAGATTCAAAGATATTTTTGAGAAAATTTATCAGGAAGAATTTAAGGCCGAGTTTGAAAATAACAATCTGGAATATGAACACCGCCTGATTGATGACATGGT
>CAILMA010000163.1 GCA_903835145.1 uncultured Bacteroidota bacterium | reverse complement strand
GAACAGAAATACGATCAAACATTTAGCGGGGAAATGAGACATTATAGTTTATAATTATGTTTAGCCCTTTGAGCAATAAGTCGGGGTCGGCAAATATCTGACTTTTTATCTTGTCAGCAAAGAATGGGGCATCTCCCCCCGTTAATATGGCGTTAAAATCAGGGTATTTAGATTCGTACTCCTTCATTATGCCTTCAATCTCAGCGACCATACCAAACACAGCGCCGCTTCTGATGCAGGTCTCCGTGTCGTAACCAAGGAACAGGATATCTCCTTCCAAATCAACTTCGGGTAATTTATTGGTGAACTCATGCATCGCCCTGAGCCTCATCTTCAATCCGGGAGAAATAGCGCCGCCTCTGAATGTCTTTGTTTTTTGAATGTGGTTAAAGGTGAGGCAGGTGCCAACACATACTACAAGATTGTTTTTATTGGGCTGCAAAGTATAGGCTGCAGTCACCATCGCAAGTCTGTCCGGCCCCAGCGTTTCAGGCGAGGCATAGGCATTATTAATAGGCACCGATGTGTTGCCGTCCATATTTATGAACGACGTTATACGGGCCTTTATCATACTCGCGAGTTCATCAACACCATCTACTACTGCACATAAAATTGCCTTATCGGGTTTGTGGGTATCTAATATGGCAGCCACATCAGCCAACAGCGACTCTTCAGCCAGAACAAATGATTTTTTTATAGCATCATTTTCGAATATTGCGGCCTTAATATTGGTGTTACCCCAGTCGATACAAAGATTTACGGACATAGCATTGTGTGTTTAAATCACTTGCAAAGTAGTAAATTTTTATGGGCATTTACAAGTATTTTTTTTGAGGACATATAATTTGTTAAATGCGCTTGTCTGTTTTAAAAATTGCAAAATTGATGCCGTTGCAACATGTTAATTTAACCCCTGTTAACACCCGTTGGTTGTATCTTTGAAATATGAACAGTACAGAACCAATAATATTAATAACCAACGATGATGGCATCACCGCTCCGGGCATAAGGGCATTGATAGAAGCGGTAAAAGACCTCGGTAAAGTGGTGGTGGTAGCGCCAGACAGCCCGCAATCGGGCATGGGTCATGCAATAACAATAGGCAGCCCGCTGCGCCTTGATAAGGTTGACTTGTTTGAAGGTATTGAAGCCTGGCAGTGCAGTGGCACTCCTGTTGATTGTGTGAAGCTTGCCAAGGATAAGATATTACACAAGCGTGCACACATCTGCCTCAGCGGCATAAACCATGGCGCTAATCATTCTATCAACGTCATTTACTCAGGCACTATGAGCGCCGCTATGGAAGCGGCAATTGAGGGCATCCCGTCCATAGGATTCTCGCTGTTGGACTACAAGTACAATGCCGACTTTACACTTGCCAAAAAGGTGGTAAGGGAAATTACAGAGCGCATGCTTGCCCGCACCATGCCAGAGCACACTTTACTCAACGTTAACATCCCGAACGTAAAAGAAAACTTGTATCGCGGAATGAAGATATGCCGTCAGGCTTATGCAAAGTGGGCTGAAGACTTTGAACAACGCACCGACCCGCGCGGTAAACACTACTACTGGATGACCGGAAAATTCATAAATATGGATAAACACAGCGGCACAGATGTGGAAGCCCTCCAGGAAGGATACACCAGCGTGGTGCCGGTAAAAATTGATTTCACCGACGATAAAATGAAAGAATGGCTTGAAATGGAATGGAAGGACTGGGCAAAGATGCCCTAATCGATACCACCCATTAAAAAAGAGGCCCGAAGGCCTCTTTTTTAATTTCTTCTATGTGATCCTTTTTGCCTTTCTACATCACTGATATTTACATTCATTGCTGGGTGAGACATTTCATTTACAATGTTCACGGTTTCGGCAATGTAGATATCCTTGCTTACGTTCTTAAGCCAATCTTTATTTTTATTGATGGAGTTACTGTCCAGATTTATGCGCTCTTTATCTGCTGCAAGGCTCATCATATCAAGCGTAGCCGCTTTTTTCTGCACTTCTTCCAGCTTCTTCGAGATGGTTGTTATTTCTTCCTGTTCCTTGCGGTATTGTTTTTCGTTGAGGGAAACGGACCTGTCATCCATTTTCTTCTTGCGTGTAGCTGCTGTTTCTTCAATCAGTTGGAATGCTGGATTTTTACTGATCCTGCCCTTGCTATCTTTTGCTAATTTCTCGAGATCACCATAAGAATTTGTAGGCTTATAACTTGCGGCAGGTATTTCGTCATAGGGCAGCGCTGACTTGTTGCGGCGCTCGCCAAGATCTTCGTCATCGAGATAATCCAGTGCGTCAGGTAGCGTAATATCTGGCACAACACCTTTCAACTGGGTAGATCCACCGCTTACGCGGTAAAATTTCTCCATCGTGAGCTTCAATTCTCCAAGCGAAGGCTCTGCACTGTCTGCACCATTCTGCAACTGCATACGGGTTACCGGATTAAGCATTTCATCAAGTGCCACCATTTTCTGTACTGTTCCCTTACCATAGGTAGGGGCCCCAACTATTACAGCGCGCTTGTAATCTTGCATACAAGCTGCAAGAATTTCAGATGCCGATGCGCTGCCCTCATTCACCATTATAGCAAAAGGACCGGAGTAAAGCGCCGTATCAGTCATTTGTGAGCGAAGTGTAGCCACTGATGCATTGCTGTTTTTAACCTGCACAACCGGGCCCTTACCTACAAAGATGCTGGACATCTCTACTACATCGTTCAGTGAACCACCACCATTGTTGCGGAGGTCAAGAATCAATCCGCTAACACCTTCTGATTTTAATTTTTTAACTTCATCCATTATGTCTTTGGCACAACGGCGGCCGCTGGTATGGTTGAAATCAGCATAAAACTCAGGCAGATAGATGTAACCAATCTTACCTTGGGCAGAATTGATGATTGCCGATTTTGCGAAGGTCTCTTCCAGTTGAACGACATCTCTGATTATAGGCACCACTTTCACTGTTCCATCGGGCTTCTTAACCGTAAGCCTGACCTCCGTTCCCTTTTCGCCCCTAATTAGGTTCACCACATCATTTATTTCGTAGCCGGTTATGTCAACGGGTGTTTTATCGCCCTGAGCCACCTTCAATATTTCATCATCAGCCTTCAGCTCTCCCTGTTTCCAGGAGGGGCTTCCGGTTACAATCGCAGTTATGGTTATTTTACCATTATCAGCGTTTTCTTTAAGCTGCGCTCCAATACCAAAGAAGCTTCCGCTCATCATTACGTCGAAGTCTTTCTTACCTACTGGTGGCAGGTAATTGGTATGCGGGTCTTCTGTTTCTGCAATCTGATTGATGTAGAACGTGAAACGCTCATCATCTTTCCATTTGTGCAGGTTTTTATAAATACGTTGGTAGGTCTTCTTTACGTCTTCGCGCGCCTGTGCTTCCAACTCGGTATCGGTCTTCAACTTTACTGAAGGGCTGTCCACTTTCTTTTTGTCCTGAGCGTCTTTGAGCTCCACATACTTTTCAAGAGCACGGTACTTCAATACGAGCCTCCATTTTTCTTCAAGACCTTTGTCGCCGTCGGCAAACTTATCTTTTTTGGAGTCCATTTCAAGCCGCTCGTTTTCGTTGAAGTTGAAAGGCTTTTCGAGAATCGCAGCGTAATATTTTTCTGTAGAGTTAATCCTCTGAACGTAAATATTATCAAGCGAATCAAAAAACTCAACGGAACCAGCCTTTATCTCATCATCAATCTTAAACTCATATCGGCTGAGTTTCGCAATATCCTGACGGGTAAAAAATATCTTTCCATTGTCAAAAAAGTCGAGCACCTTGTTGTAAGCGCGAGATGAAAAAGTATCATCAATTGGGCGGGGCGAAAAGTGATCGTGCTGTGCGGCAGCCATTACAGTCTCTAATACCAGTCTTCTCTTGTCTTCACTCGACCGCTTGCCGGCTGCACTGTACCTAAAAGAAAAAAAGGCGGCAAGTACTGCTAAAATGAATATCGGTATTAGAATTTTATTCTTCATGAATCTCAACATAGTCCTTTACTTAATAAATCTAAACAAATGTAGATTAAATGCTGTTAATAAAAGCTTAATCAAAAACAAAGCGTGGGTTAAAAAACGGGTGAATTTACTCAAAAAATGCAGCTCGATATGTAAATGCATCCGAAAAATGGTGAATTACAATAGAAACTTACCTACGTGCTCCCGGAAATCAATGTTTTTATCAATATAGCCAAACCTAAAAACAATATAATGCCCGAAGCCACTTTCTGCGTATAAATGAGTCTGCGGGGGGTAAGCAATGTGCGAATCTTCTCGGCCAGGAAAACCTTTAGGAAATCGATACCCAGTATCAAAGCAAGGCATGTGCTGAACAGGATGAAACGATAACCGGAACTCTTATCAACAGAAGCTGTAACTGCAGCCAGCCAACTGAGCATAACCCCGGGATTTATGGTATTGATAAGGAATCCACTGGCCCATATTTTCACGTAATGATGTCCCTTAACAAGTGGGGGCGTTTTGCCCGGTCGCTGTGGTTTACCTTTTTTTATGAGCCCTATCAGGCCTACAATCACAAGTAATGCTGCACCGCCATATGATATGTAAGTAGTGTAATTCTTTAAGATAACTAACCAAGAGGCAGCAACATTAGCTATGGTAACATACATAATATCACTTACCGAAACCCCTATTACAAAAGCAAGTCCTGCTTTGTAGCTGTTGCTCAGGCTATACTTAATAACTGCAAATAACGTGGGCCCAACGGATATGGCCATAAACAAGCCAATCAGCACACCCTTAGCTATCGCCCCAATAATATCCATCTGCATAGCGGCTGCAAGGTAATTATAAAAACGGCTAAATAACCTTTCGCCACTCGATGTCAGGCATCTTTCATCTGTTGCATTGGTATCAGTGCTGCGCATGCATCGCATTTACATTGTATTGGCATTTGCAGGGCAACGAAAAAGGGATGCAAAGCCGTGGCATTGCATCCCTTGATAGAACAAACTTGTTTTTAGATATTATTCTACGTTGTCTTTAAATTCAATACCATATTGAGCCAACTCAGTTAGCACCGGTTTGTAAACCGACTGCATATTGGGAATTACGACACCCGGAGGCGGAGTGATCTTTTCAGTAAGTATCAAACGGGCCAAAATACCCATTGGCAATCCAACTGTCTTAGCCATGGCCGATTTATCGCGGCTTTCGCCCTTGAGCGTCATAGAACTGATCAGTTTTGACTTGCGCCCCTTATGCATGTACTCTACTTCGTGTTGCATCACTACCATGTCTTTTTCAGCCGACGCCATATTCCAGCGTTCAAGCAGCATTTTAAGTAGTATTTCACCCGATGAAGAGGTTCCTGGGGTCAGCGGCAAATCATCAAAAAAGCCCATCCACTGAAACAAAGAAATGACCTTGCTGTCCTTTTCGAGCTTTAGTTTTTCTGTCAGGTGCTGCTGTAGTTTTGATTTGTCAGTACAACCCGATTTTGCCATCAGCCAGGTAGTATACGTTTGCCCTGTCTTCACAAATTCATCAGTCTGCGATGTTAGCCCAAGCGCAATAAATGCATCCCAGCCTGCACAAAAAGCTGGATACCTTAAAGTAGCCCGCATAAAGGTTTTGATGTCCGGTATGTTGTAAGTTTCAAGGTACTTCATGGAGTCCCTGTTCGGGTAGTAGGCAAGCATACCCAGACCGTCAACTTTGATCTTTTTGTTATGGTCAAATATCTTTTCATAAGGCACATCAACTTCTTTGCCATTAGAAAGGAATTTTGCGCCGCCAACACCGGCGGTAATAATGTTCTTTGGATTCCACGAGAACTTATAGTGCCAGGGGTTATTATCGCTCTCAGGCGCCACCAGTCCACCGCAATAGGATTTGATGCTGTAGATGCTTCCGGCTACCCGATGAATGCTGTTTATTATCTTGCTGAGCGTCATGTGGTCAATACCCGGGTCAAGCCCCATTTCGTTCATAAACATCAGGCCTGCTTCTCTGGCTGCTTTATCCAACTGCTGCATCTCTTCTGATGCGTAAGACGAAGTAATAAGACATTTTTTGTATTTCAGACAGTCTTTTGCCAAATAAATGTGTAGATGAGGTGGCATCAGCGAAATTACAATATCAGCTCTCTTTACCAACGGCTCCCTGTCGCTATTCTTAGTTATATCTATCACAGCAGCTTCCGCGCACGGATGTTCCTGTATTTTCTCTGCAATTGAGTTCGCATCTCCATCTGCAACTATAACAGTCCATTTATTCTTTCTGGCGTGTGTAAGCAGGTATTGGATAAGAACTGTTGAAGATTTCCCCGCTCCGGCAACTAAGATTGTATGCATAGTTTCTAAAAAAAACATGAAAAAGTACTACAAAAGTAATACTATTGCTTAGTTATTTTCCATATTTTTTTTGCATATAATAATTTTTTATTCACAAGTACTTAAATAACAAAGTTATGTCATGGAATAAAACAAAAATTGATTTGCATCAGTTAAATTTGTTGTCGGTGAATACTATGGCACATGTACTTGATATTCAATTCACTGAAATCGGTGACAACTTCCTTAAAGCAACAATGCCCGTAAACGTAAATACGCACCAGCCTTATGGTTTGCTCCATGGCGGCGCCTCGGCTGCTCTTGCCGAAACCGTAGGCAGTGTAGCTTCGTGGATGACCATTGTCACCGAAAAACAAATATGCGTAGGCATTGAAATCAACTGTAATCATATCCGTGGAAAAAAAGAAGGAATTGTAACTGCAACTGTATCACCCCTTCATATTGGCGCAACTACGCATGTGTGGG
>CAILMA010000162.1 GCA_903835145.1 uncultured Bacteroidota bacterium | reverse complement strand
GGGCATTGCACTTCCGGCCAGTACCTCAAGCGACATTTGCTTCACACCAAGATCCGGGCGCTTTTCTTCTGCGAACTGCTCTTGAATTTTTGAGCCCAGCCTCACGCTCCTTTTCAAGAAAGCCTCTGTGTATTGAGAAATGATAATGGCCGTTTGTGGGTCATTATCATTAAGCAAGCCGCTCGATGTGCTGTCGCTGGAAAACTCATCCTGCACCTCACCACCCTGCTGCCCCATACGCTTAAGACCAAGTACATAGGTTTCTACACCCATGCGGCTCGTTTCGTGGTGCCGTGTGAGTTTATAGATGGGCTGCTTCACCGTCTTTTTGTGTTTTTTTACTGTTTTATAGCCGGTCAGGCTTCTGGTGTAGGTATAAGGAGTGGAATTGGCATGGACCGCAATGAACAAATCAGCCTTCGCCTGATTGGCAATATCATGCCGCTGCACCAATGTGGGATATTCGTCAGTAGTTCTGGTATAAATTACTTGAAGGTTCTTAATGCTATCAGATAGTATCTTACCTAACTTAAGCGCAACAGCAAGCGTTACATTTTTTTCCATGGAGAAAGAGCCCTGAGCGCCAAAATCCTTTCCGCCGTGCCCGGCATCTACTACAATTTTAGAAATCTTCTTGCCTTTGCCAAAAACGAAACCGGGAAACACTGCAAGTAAAAACGATATATATACTGTGAATATTTTACGCATAAATTTTTACAAAAGATTTAAACATAGGAACTGGTAATTCCTCAACCGCAAATAAGTATTTTTGCCCAGTCTATGTACCTGAACGGTAAATTTATTTCAAAATTCTCATCATTGCATTGCCTTGCCATCTATATGGCAGTCATTTTTATATTCTTTATAACAAATAAGGGGTATTCACAGCAAAAAAAGGAGATTATTGCCGATACAACGCTACTGAAAAGTAGCCCTAAAGGTGCTGACACCCTTTCAATTGCAGATACCATTGGTAAAAAAAATATTACTGCCTCAGATAGTTCAAAAAGAAAGAAACTGGAAGCAGAACTGGGAATAAGAATATCGAAGGACGCGCTTGCATCAGTAGTCAAAGCAGAGGCACAGGATTCGGCGGTAATGGACATGCAAAAGAACCAGTCTTACCTTTACGGAAAAACACAGGTAAATTATGAAGACATGCAGGTGAATGCCGGGGAAATAAGTTTCAATCAGAAGTCAAGCATGGTGTCCGCCGCTCCTTCCCACGATATCCCTGCCGATTCTGTGGCGGCGCGGCGCGGTTCGTTTACTCAGGGTAAAGAAAAAATCACCTACGACTCGCTGCTCTATAACTTTAAAAGTAAGCGCGCTATAATAAGAAATGCGCAAACCCAATACGGCGAGGGCTTTATGCACAGTGAGCAAATAAAGCGAAACCCTGACCAGGTAATCTTTGGCTCTCATAGCCTGTACACCACCTGCGCGCTCGATACCCCGCACTTTGGCATTGTAGCCACAAGGATAAAGGTAATACCCAATAAATTGATAGTCTCCGGGCCGGCTACTATATATATTGAAGGTGTGCCTACCCCACTCGTTCTGCCTTTTGCCATCTTTCCGATATCTGACAAACAGAAATCAGGCTTTGTAATACCTACATATACTGTAGAGCAGGCACGTGGCCTTGGCTTGCTGAATGGTGGCTATTACTTTTACCTGAACGACCATATTAATCTGCTAACGCAGGCAAATATATATACCAAGGGTAGCTATGCGGTGAACCTGCTGAGCAACTACAACAGTATATATGAATACCGCGGAGGCTTCAACCTTTCTTATGCCTACAACAAAACAGGTGAGAACTTTGAGCCGGGAGCATCGGTACAAAAAGATTTCATGATCAACTGGCGCCACTCCTCAGATGCTAAGGCTATACCGGGTGAAACTTTCAATGCCTCGGTTCAGGTGGGTTCTTCCTCCTTTTATTCTAACAACAGCTACGACCCCAACCAGGTGCTGCAAAACCAGTACTCATCGAATATCAGCTTTAGTAAAGCCTGGCAGAACCTGCCGCTTGGCCTCACTATAAGTGCACTGCACAGCCAAAACACCGAAACGAAACAGATAAATGTTACCCTCCCTGCCATAAACTTTCACGTAACACAGTTTAATCCGTTTGCGAAAAAGACAAGTATTGGTACACACTGGTATGACAAAATAACATCAAGCTACACACTGGATATGCTCAATAAAACAACGTTTTACGACAGCACATTCAATCCAAGCGGTATGGGTGCAAGAAATTTCCAGACAGGTATTCACCACAGCATACCGGTAAGTGCGAGCTATACCATTTTTCGTTATGTAAATATGTCTTTTAGTGTTAACTACAACGAATACTGGGTAACACAGAAACTGTATGAAAATTACAACTCAGCCGATGGCAAAATTGATTCCACCCAAAAATTTGGTTTTTTTACGTCACGTGATTTTAATGCCGGAGTAAACCTTACCACAAGAATCTACGGCATGAAGATGTTCAAGCACGGTAAGCTGCGCGGCATCCGTCACGTCATCACACCTTCAGTTGGCGTTTCTTACCACCCCGATTTTGGTGCTGCACCCTTCAATTATTACTACAAAACGCACCTCGACTCCACTCAGAACTACAGCATTCTCTCCCCCTACATCACTTCTATAGTTGGCAACCCACCGCTGGGCAAGTCCGGGCTTGTGAACCTTGGGGTAGGTAATAACCTCCAGATTAAGGTAAAATCTTCAAAAGACACTGTTTCGGGTTATAAAAACGTGACCCTCATTGATGGATTTGGTATCAATACCTCGTACAACATGGCGGTAGATTCCTTCAACTGGTCGCCG
>CAILMA010000161.1 GCA_903835145.1 uncultured Bacteroidota bacterium | reverse complement strand
GGCCCTTTACGTTGGTTTGGGTCGGTATTGATCGGTTTTAAGCCGGGGTTTTGTTTATTATTATCTTCCATTATTTTCTTATATTGTTATCATTTAATAATCTATACGATCAGCATCGGCCCAAAGATTTTCAAGACTGTAAAATTGTCTTTGTTCGTGCTGGAAAATGTGTACTACTACATTCACATAATCAACGAGTGTCCATTTGTCGCCGATTTCGGTATGGAAAGGTTTTTCGCCGCATTCTTCTTCCACTTTCTGAACAATGCCATCTGCAATAGCCTTTACCTGAATATTGGATCGGGCATCGCACAAAATGAAATAATCAGCAACGGCTTCGTTTATTTTTCTAAGGTCTAATCCGGTAACCTCTTCGCCTTTCTTATCCCTGATGGCGCTCACTATTGTTGTGAGCAGTTTGCTGTTTTTAGCAAGTTTTTTCGCCGGTTTCTTCTTTTCCTGTACTTCGGTTAATATTTTCTCCAAACTAATGTTTACTGTTTTTACTGTTTGATAATATCTTTGGAACTTTGACAAAAATAAGCCCGCTACCAACAATGCATCGATTTTCTTTTTTAATGTACCAAAAGTTTAACACCATAATGGGTTGGAATATCTGATATACAGTTAAAATTGAAAAGAACTTTTGAAGATTGCGGCATTTATTGTGCCATGTTTCGTTTTTGATTTATCAAAATTATAAATCTTTTTGCACTAAACTACACGTCCTTGTCAGAATCTCAAATAATTGAACTCGATTTCACAGATAGTACCAATAACTATGCCATGCGTTTGATTGATGGCAATAAGGCACAACACGGGCTGACAATTGTAGCCCGGCGGCAAACCCAGGGTAAGGGACAACGGGGCAAAACGTGGCAAGATGAGCCAGGGCACAGCCTGCTTATGAGCCTGATAGTAACGCCCAAACACCTACTCAACCAGCAATTTGCATTCAACGCTGCAATAGCGGTGGCAATAGCCAATGTTTTGCAAAAATTGGATGAGCACTGGAAGGTAAATATTAAATGGCCAAATGATATAATTATCAATGACAAAAAGGCAGGCGGTATACTTATAGAAAATGTGTTAAGGGGCAGCAACTGGACGCATAGTGTCATAGGGTTAGGGCTAAATGTCAGTCAGGAGCAATTCCCGGATGAGCTACCCTTTGCAACATCGCTGAAGATAGGTTCGGGGACCAATTTCGAAGTCAACGAAATACTCTACGTCATCAGGAACAGTATTTTGCAGGCACTAAACGCTACCACCGGACCGGCCGAGCAAATGGCGGCCTACAATAAACTCCTTTACAAGCGGGGGCGGCAACAGGTGTTTATTGAGGGCGATAAAAAATGGAACGCTACGATAATTGAGGCACTGGAAAACGGGCTGCTCTCTGTGCAACAGGAAAACGGCACCATTAATCACTTCGCACACGGGCAGGTATTGTGGGACTACAGCAGCATATAGCAGACTAAGATGCATCAGTGCGCACTACTAATGGCAAGATGATCATAAACGTGGCACCTTCGCCCTCCTTGCTGGTAGCGGTAACATAGCCGTAATGGGCGTCGACTACTTTTTTTACAACTGCGAGGCCTATACCTGTGCCTTCGACCTGCCCTTTGTTGTGTAAACGCTGAAAGATAAGGAATATGCGCTCGAGAAAACTCTCATCAAAACCGATACCATTGTCTCTCACGAATATCTTACAAAATTGTTCAGAGACATTACTCAAGGGGTCTTTTGATTCCGGGAAATAGAACTCTGAGTTTTGGAGCATTTCGACAGGAAGTGCTTCCCTGCCAATGATTTCAGCCCTGATTTGAATGCAGGGCGGCTCGTTCGGCTTGCGAAATTTTATGGCATTGCCTAAAAGGTTTTGAAACATCTGACCAAGCTGGCTGGCTTTGCCATCTATTTCAGGCAGGTGGTCAACGTCAATCCGGGCATGCGTTGTTTCAATGGCCACTTCCATATCGTTGAGTACATGGTTGATCACTTCGTTCAGATTGACCCTTTCAAATTCTCTGATTTCTCCGGTGAGTTTAGAGAAATCAAGAATATCATCTATCAGTTTTTGCATTCGTGATGAAGCGCCAGTTATTTTTTGCAGGTACATTTTACCCCTATCGCCTATTTCAGCATTGTATTCCTTTTCGAGCATGGTGCCGAAAGTGATTATTTTGCGTAATGGTTCTCTGAGGTCATGAGATGCAATAGATGCAAAACGCTGCAACTCGAGGTTGGATGCTTCCAGCTTTTGCGATTTTACCATAAGCTCGTGCTCTGCGTTGCGTTGCTCGGTAACATCCTGAACAGTGCCGATAATTTTGGCAACCTCGCCGTCACTGTTTAATATGAGCTGGCCCCGGCCCAACATGGTGCGACCCCTGCCATCGGGCAGCAAAATTCTGTGGTAGAATTTTGGAAATACTTTGAGGGTTAATGCTTCACGCACAATTTTATCAACAAAATCACGGTCATCAGGATGGATTTTCGTCAGGTATTCGCTGTAATCCATGTTGTTCTTATCGGCATTAAGCCCAAAAAGCTTAAGCGTCATGGGCGACCATTCCACTCTATTGGCGACTACATCCCACTGCCAATGGCCGAGACGTGCAATCTCCTGAGCTTCAAGCAGAAGGTCATGATTGAGCTGTAACTCGTTTTCAATTCGTTTCCGGTGAGATCGGAGAGCGTCGTGTAGGGAAAGAGTGTACGTCCT
>CAILMA010000160.1 GCA_903835145.1 uncultured Bacteroidota bacterium | reverse complement strand
GGTATAGCCTTAGCCATTGCGGTTATGATGCCAGGTGCAGTAGTTGCACAGAATGCAAAAGTGTATGACACTGTGCTGCATCGCTTTCAGACTTTTTTCAACAGCAGTAAAACCGACAGTATTTACACTATGCTGTCGCCCCGCAGCCAGGTATTGCTGCCCCGCGAGCAGACCCAGAAAGCCATGACTGATCTGCTTACCCAGGCAGGAGAGCTTGACTCTTTCCGTTTTGCAAAGTTTGAGGGAGACCTTGCCTATTACAAAGCCAGTTTCAGGAATTTCAACCTCACGCTGATGACCACCATAAGTGCAGAAAAAAAGCTGGATGCATTCCGGTTTGTGCCTTACCAGGAGTCTATCTTCAGCAAGGTTGTTGAAAAGTCGAATATTGCGCTGCCAACCACTACAGGCACTATTTATGGCACTATGGTGATGCCTGCCAGCGCCACCAAGGTGCCGGTGGTACTGATAATAGCCGGCTCAGGCCCTACCGACAGGGACTGCAACAACACTACGGGTATGGCTACCAACGCCTATAAAATGCTTGCGGACTCCCTGCTTGCGGCCGGCATAGGCTCTGTGCGCTATGACAAGCGCGGCATAGGCGAGAGCACACCGGCACTTGCCAAGGAGTCGGACGTAGATTTCAATACCTATGTAAGCGATGCAGTAGGGTTTATAACCATGGTAGCGCGGGACAACAGGGTATCGGAAGTGATAGTGGCAGGGCATAGTGAGGGCTCGCTGCTGGGTATGCTCGCTGCGCAGAAAGCACCGGTAAAGAAATACATTTCGATTTCCGGAGCCGGAGAGCGCATAGACAAAATAATTTTTACCCAGATCGACGAACAGTCGAAAGAACTGGCTGCCGCGAGCAAGCTTATAATGGACAGCCTACGGGCCGGAAATGATGTGCATGACGTGCCACAGCCGCTGCAAGCGCTCTTTCGCCCATCGATACAACCCTTTATGAAGGCGTGGCTGAAGTATGACCCACAGGCGGAGTTAAAGAAGCTCACTATTCCGGTACTCATCATTCAGGGTCGCAATGACCTGCAGGTTAGTGCTGAAAATGCCGAGAAACTTGCCAAGGCTAACCCGAAAGCAAAGCTGGTGATGTTTGACGACATGAACCATGTACTAAAAAATGCGCCGAAGGATAAGGAAGGTAACTTTAAAACCTACAGCAATTCTGAACTACCACTTACACCGGGACTAAGCAAGGCTATTATCAAGTTTATCAAGTCATAAATTCGAATTTGTCATAATCAAGCGGCCCGCGATTGTTCGTTGCTGAGGTCAGGATGAAGCGACGGCTGTGGAGTTGGCATAACGAGCGGATTTTCAACTGACGGTGTACTGGTTTCGGCTGGTGCACCGTTGTTTTTTTCGGTTGCAGTGAATTTTGGGTTGTTTGACTCTTGCTTCATGGTAGCCGGATTTACTGTTTTTGTTTTTGCAGGTTTTGGTGGTGCGGTAAGCCGTTCGTACTGCGCCAGCGTTCTTACGAGTGTGGAAAGCATTTTTATCCGTTTTTCGGTAGGGAGCCCATTTATTTCTTCGGAGAGGAGGAGTAATTGCTTTTGGACGACTTTGTGTGCGCTTTCCTTAGCATCTTCTTCTGTAATGTTCTTATCCAGTTTTTTCTGTAGTGCAATTTCTTCCAGCTGTGTGAAGAATGGGAGGTAGGTGGTTTCAAATTCCGGATTATAGCTGGGCAGGCGGCGCCAGACGGCAAGCTGTACGTAGTTTTTTATAGCTTTTAGCACCGCATGTTCCTGATCCGTATTCAGGTTTTGGGCGTTGAGGAATTGCATGGATTGCTCCATCGTTTCAAAGATGTCGGTGGATTGTTTTTCCAGCAAGTTTGCAAGGTGCTTAAGGATTTGGAATGCGTGGGCTACATCAGGGAAGTACTTGTGCCTCAGGTTTTCGAGATAGAGTTCCAGTGCAAATTTCTGGAAGAATGTAGAGGTGTTTTTTACGAGTTCTGTTAGTTTATTTGTCATGTAACTGGGATTTTATGCCACAAACATACGAACATTAGTTTTAAATATCCAAATTTTGTGGATAAAAAGAATGAAAATTCCATGAAAAGTGGTATAGTTGGGAGGTGATAGGAATAGTTTTAAATTTACAAATGAAGCGTGCAATCTGGCGAACAACTCGATACGCCGAAGTAGTCAGGCTGCGTGTTTTGTGGGTGTGGTTGAACATTTTACAAGCCATTTAAATTAGAATTATGCAATCAAGGTGTTGCAGCAGAGTATAGAAGTATCTTAACGATAGCTAAAAATTATTTGACATCATTACAGCATCTAATAGGACAGTTATTACCCATAAAAGCCGTAATAGCTGACAGCATTTCT
>CAILMA010000159.1 GCA_903835145.1 uncultured Bacteroidota bacterium | reverse complement strand
GGGCCGGGGTGAGGTCTCTGTCGCAGGTTTACAACAGCCACCACCACCCCAATAAAAATAACGTTCGGCGCCTGTCTCCGACTGCGTCGCGCTGGAAAGCAGTCTCCGACTCATTGCTAACTTTCGCCGAAGGGCCTCGCTTCGTCCTTTTAATAGCAAGCGTCTCGTCCCGCTGAAACTGGCAGGACGAGACGCTTGAATGGTTTAGGACAAATCGAGACCACTTTGGAATTGCCTTCTCCCCCTAATCATCATCCTTATCTTTCGCCTCATGCACTGCTACAAAAGCAGCACGGCGCGGGGCAGGGTAGGGTGCATTTCCACGTACGGCCTTCCAAAGCAATTGGTTCAGCTGGGCATCAGGTACCCGGTCGGCACTGGAGAAATCAAGACTTTCGCTCTCTCGCGAAAGCTCAGTGCTTGCGGTATTCAGAGCATCCATATTCATCATTTCCGTTTCATGGGTGAAACGCGTCGTGTCTGCATTCATTGTGAAACTCTTGTACAGCGTTGTTGCTGCCGCATCGTACTGGCTCATCGGTGGCAGCCCCAGTATCATCTCTATCGTCCTGAGCATTCCGGCAGTAGAGTAGGGGGTATGATCTACATACTTTCTTTTTACATATGGGCCGGCAAGGTAGGCTGTACTTCTGTGGGCATCCACGTGGTCGGGGCCGTTTTGTGCATCGTCTTCAAGTATAAAAACGGCACAGTCTTGCCATACAGCACTGTTCGACAGGTGTTCTATAATAGTGCCTACAGCAAGGTCATTGTCAGCCACAAATGCCTCTGGCGTTCTCGATTTTTTACCAAGCCCTGCAGTATGGTCACTCGGTAGGTATATGATATTTAGCTGCGGTACGTCATTCTTAGCCGCCAGAGAGTCGAAGTCGTGCTCCCATATCTTTTCCCGTTCCATGTCCCTGATATTCAGGTTCCAGCCGGGGTAGGAGGGGCACATGTGCTTTTTTAGGTCAGGCAAATAAACTGTACCATCATCGTCGGTAAACTCTCCATAGTCTCTGAATGTCAGTCCTTTACGCAAAGCGTAGTCCCACAAAAAGCCATTCCTTGGCTCTGCCACTGGCTTGTTTGCAGCAAAATCGTAATTGCCGCCGCGCCCGCCATAGTTAGTGGGCCAGTTTTTCTCTACATAATCATTGGCATATGCGGCCATCCTCCAGTTGTGGCCGTCGGCACTCACTTCAGCATCTACATAAAAGTTATCCAACAGTACAAATTGCTCTGCAAGCGCGTGTTGATTTGGTGTTACATTTCTCCCAAAAAGTACCAGCGAAGTGTCGCCATTTCCCCGCTCCATATCCCCCAGCACCTGGTCATAGGTCCTGTTTTCCTTCATAATGTAAAACACATGTTTTATAGGCGAGGCGTCGCCCACCTTCATCGGAATCGGGTTGTTCTTTTCACCAGCGGTTAAGGTCTCTTTTTCCTTGGTATAGGGCGTGTTGGCATACACCTGGCGGGTATAACTTTTCATCGCTTTGTCATCAGGAACAGGTATTGCATTCAGTGTACCTTTAAATAGCCCACCTATGTATTGGCTGCTTTTCTTATTCGCTTTTTTATAGATTGCGGCATCTTCTTTTTTTACCGGTTGAGGTCCCTCGGGGTTTGGCAGGGAAGTATTACCCTTGCCATTGGACACAAATATTTGCCTGCCAAGTACCCTCACACAGGTAGGGTACCAGCCTACTGGTATAAAGCCTTTTGAAAAGCTCTTACTTGGTGTCGATACATCAAACACTGCCAGGCAGTTGTTGTCTGCATTGGCAATATATAACGTGTTATTATCCTCGCTAAGCGATACACTGTTGGTGGTAGAGCCATTGGGTGCATCAGGATAAAGAGCGGCATTCAGGGTTTCTATTTCTATAAACGTCTTGGTGTCTATTACCGATACCGAATTATCCACAGCATTAGCAACATACAGGTACTTGCCATTCTTGCTCACGCAAATATCGTTCGGGTTCTGGCCAATGTTCACAGAGTCGCAGAGGTATCCCTTCTTTATATCATAGGCCACCAGCTTCCTCCCACCCCAGAGCGAAATATAAACTTTGTTTCCTCCGGTGGGTAATATACAGGTATAGGCTGGCGCACTAAGCTGCACCTGCTTTATCACCTCCTTCGTATTCATATCAATTATGTAAAGGGAGTTGTTTTCCTTGGTCACCACGTACATTTTGTTGTTGCGCTCGTCGATATCTATGCCAGCCGGCGATATTTTCTCGGGCCACCGCTTGCCCAGTAGGTAGCTATCTACCAGTGCCAGCGTATCATGCGTTATCCAGAATTTCAGAATTTTATTGTCGTTCCCGCCAGATGCATACAGGTTCTTGTTGTCATTGCTGAACTTCAGCCCCAGCCAGCTGCTCGTTACAATTTTAGTATTGAGCACTACATGTTTTTGGGCATCTATAAGCTGAATGCTTTGCTCCCCAACCCCGTTGTTGGTAATCGCCAGGTACTTTCCATCTCTCGAAACTGCTATGTTAAGCGGTAAATCACTGCCCAGTGCTACCGTTTCACCCGCTGGCGTCAGGGTCCAGCCATTCGGTAGCAGCACTTTGTTTTTTTGTGCCCGCGAGATATTGAAAAGTACGACGAGTAATAAAAGGAGCGTAGCGTGCTTCACCGGTATTTTTTGTTGTGAAATTACTGCATATTAAAGTATTTTCAGTAATCCGATCCGGCCTTGTCACGAGCTCGCAGCAATACTAAAATTATTTTGCCTGCTTGCCTGATTTCGTCAACGTTCCTCAGATAAATACACCAAGTAGCGATCATTGATCGGCATACAGCCGCAGGTGCCCTTCTTCGCCACTCCTGCTCTCGTGCGCCAGTTTCAAAAAATATACCATAGCAAAACGCATCATTAAAAACTACCCAGCCCGCCTGGCTAAACCAATGGCGGGCTGAATGCTAAATTTAACTGAAAGATAAAAGACTACATGGTCATTTCGTCGGCACTTGGACCATAGCTACCGGGTATAGGAACATCAAGCAGGCGCAGGAAGACGCCGAGTTGGGCACGGTGGTGTATGAGCTGGCTGAGGCACATGATAATTACGTCTTCTTTTGGGCGCACGCTTATTATACGTTCCCCGTAGCTCATGGTCCATGTGGGCACAAGGTCTTCGTCCTTTGCATTTTGTAGCGCATTGATGCCACTTGCAAGCTCCTTTTCAAAAAAAGCGAGGAGTTCTGCATTGTCATTGATATTTGTCGGGTTTGATCCGGCTTTTGCGAGGTCTAAGCCATCTGTTGTGAGCGTTATGTTTACCCACCCCGGTATTTCTGCAACGTGGGTTGCAAGCCTCCTTAGGCTCATGCTCTTTGGGTGTGGCTGCCAGTCCAGCTTGCCATCTGGCACTACCTTTAGCATCTTGCGTGTTGTTGCTGATTCTTGTTCCAGTTGTTTCAGGAACCTTTGTGTCGTTGTCATTTTCGTTTCGTTTTTTATGATGACACAAAGAAAATTACAGCCACTGACAACCCTATGGCAGTCTGAATTTTGGGACGAAAAAATGATTACATCACTTGTACTTTATTCAGCTGCTGGCCGGCAATGTATTCATTAAGCGACGTGTGCTGTTCCTTTCTGAAAGGTATGCCGGTTGCCTTTAACGACAAAATATGCACAACCTTAAAATCGCGATATTCATTGCGAAGGTGGCACCACGCTATAATATGCCATGCAGCAGCATAAAACACCAGACCTATAGGCTCTGCCTGACGCACTGTTGTTATTCCGCAGTTGTTACGGTATTCTAATTCAATAATATGCCTGTCAGAGATCGCTGACTGAAGTGTGGCGAGGTAATCAAAATTGCCGGCAAAGTGGTCGGAGACCCTGATTTTCATCTGACTTGTCAGCTGTTCTATCCGTTCTTTTTCCGGACCACGAAGCACAGCCTTAACTTTGTTCAGTGCTGTTGCGTAGTGGGTGTGTATCGACTTGTCAGCAAAACCATAGATCATCTTTTCCATCAGCAACAGTGCATTTGCTTCTTCTTTGGTAAATGCAACGGGAGGAAGAAAATACCCTTGCACCAGGAAATACCCCTTGCCGTGCTCAAAGCTTACCGGAATTCCTTGCTCACACAGCGCCTTAATATCCCTGTAAACGGTGCGTACACTTATCTCAAATTGATCTGCAAGCTGCTCTGCCGCCACGAATTTCTTCGATTGCAACATGGTTGTAATCCCGAAAAGCCGGTCGATACGGTTCATCAGCTATTTTCTATTTAATGGTAAATTTAAAAAAGCTTTCCATCTTTATTTTGTTGTTTTATCACTCTGTTAGGTGTGGCAAAAACGCTACATCATTTGGTATCGATTAACGGGCGTTGTTTTTCATTATGCACCAGGTGGTCATACATCTTAGATTGCTAACGTTGGTCGTTTTAATCGGTTCATAAAGCACACCGCCGAGCGCGGTTGTGTAATTGTTGAGCATTGCATTATTTACAAGGAATCGGGTAGAGCCATCCGGCAGCAAATAGCGGCCATTGCCTAAACCAGTTACAAGCTGCTCTATCCCAATATCAGAGGCCAATCGAGCAAATAGAAACCCGCCCGGTGCCAATACCCTCCATATTGACCTTATCATTGCATCAAAATGGGCGTCGTCATTTGCAAAATGCAAAACTGCGCTGCAAATGGCAAGGTCAAAAGTGGCATCAGTAAACGGCATATCTTCAACGTTCGAAACGATAAAATTGCCGGCATTACCATTCGGTGCCAATTGTTCTGCAAGTTCTTTCACCGCAGCAATAGCCCCTTCATCTCGGTCTACTCCAGTTACGTCAAATCCGTTTTTGATAAAGTATACAAGGTTCCGGCCACCGCCGCAACCAATATCTATTACTTTTTTGCAGTTGTCAAACCGGCCTTTTAGCAATTGGTCAAAAAGATAGATGTCGATATTGCCGAAGGTCTCTTGTAAATTATTGCTCATTATATTGTGTTTGTAGTTGGCGTGTCTGGAGTGAAAGATTGAAGTAAGCGTGATTGTATTTTAAAGAAATTCCGTGTTGAATTTCTATCGAATGTAACTTTTAAAGGCGAATGCAATACGAAGCTATTTGATAGTTGAAATCTTCACCTTTACATCTTTAAGCCCCAGGTACTTTTTATAGTTTTCTGCTGCTGTTG
>CAILMA010000158.1 GCA_903835145.1 uncultured Bacteroidota bacterium | reverse complement strand
CAATATCGCTACCGAACATGGAGGAGTTTCTGTTTTTACTGGAATCGGTGAGCGTACCCGTGAAGGAAATGAGCTCTGGCTTGAAATGAAACGAACGGGCGTGCTTGACAAAACAGCGTTGGTATTTGGCCAAATGGGAGAAATGCCCGGAGCTCGTTTGCGCGTCGGCTTAACCGGCCTGACCATGGCAGAATATTTTAGAGATAAAGAGAAGAAAGATGTTTTATTATTTATCGATAATATCTATCGGTATACTTTAGCCGGGGTAGAAGTCTCAGCTTTATTGGGTAGAATGCCATCTGCTGTCGGATACCAACCTACTTTGGCAGAAGAAATGGGTATGTTACAAGAACGGATTACTTCTACTAAAACTGGGTCAATTACTTCCATCCAGGCGGTTTATGTACCAGCGGATGATCTCACCGACCCTTCGCCGGCGACTACTTTTGCCCATTTAGATGCAACCGTAGTTTTGTCGCGCCAAATCGCAGAATTAGGCATATATCCAGCGGTAGATCCCCTAGACTCAACTTCACGCCAATTGGATCCTCTAGTGGTTGGTCAGGTGCATTATGATATAGCAAGAAAAGTGCAACAAACCCTACAGCGTTATAAAGAATTAAAAGATATTATTGCCATTCTTGGTATGGATGAATTATCAGAAGAAGATAAGCGTGTCGTTTCACGTGCGCGTAAAATTCAACGGTTCTTGTCTCAGCCTTTTTATGTTGCAGAGGTCTTTACCGGATCACCAGGGAAATACGTTGCTCTGAAAGATACCATAGCTGGATTCCAAGGGATCTTAGCCGGAGAGTATGATGAACTGCCTGAACAAGCATTTTATATGGTGGGTAGTATCGAGGAAGCGATTGCTAAAGCAAAAACATTATGAGGCAGGTTGAAGATATGGCCATTACCACCCAATTAGATATAGTCAGTGCAGAAAAAGAAATTTTTTCAGGTTTGGTTGAAATGGTCGTAGCCAGCGCTGAATTAGGCGAGATTGGTATTGTGCCAGGCCATGCACCCTTACTAACCTTGCTTCGTCCTGGTGAGATACGTGTTACGTTGCCTGGTGGTCATAAAGAACTGTTTTATGTCTCTGGCGGCATGCTAGAAATACAGCCGCATCAGGTAACGGTATTAGCGGACGCAGCAGAACGTGCGGATGATATCAATGAGGCAGCGGCCTTAGCAGCCAAAGCCCGAGCCGAAGAAGCAATTGCAAATAAAAATTCTGATATCGATTATTCTGTTGCCTCCATTGAACTAACTAGAGCCCTAGCACAGATACGCTTACTTCAAAAAGTGCGAAAAAATCTCCGCTAATTGGCGCTTATGTATTATCATGTCTAAGTTTTGTTTCACTACTCTCCCGTTTCTAGGTTACTCGATTTTCCTTGAACGACGTCGGCTTTTAAGCCGCATCGATACACCAAAAGACGTCCATGAGTGATTGGCATGGCTGTACAACGATAACCCTGTTGTTTTAAACAAAGCATGTCGTTGTCATGACTGATATATAAAAACTCCTTCGAGTCTTGCAAGGTATCGTGTAAATGGTTACTCCATAACAAATATTGATTTTGATTTGGTTGGTTGCAATCAAGTGTATAGATGGTAGGTTTGTTTTGGAAATATTACCATAAATTATAGTAGTAACAGATAATTTATCCATTGATGTTATTCGTTGCATTCTTTTATAGATACTATTATAATAATCACCACTCATTATATCATCGATTGCTTGTAATTTTTGTTTCATATTATATGATAAACTATATTGTTCTAAACTTAATATATAACTT
>CAILMA010000157.1 GCA_903835145.1 uncultured Bacteroidota bacterium | reverse complement strand
GTTGCATCGCTGCTCCACGTACCGCCGATAGTTGAATTAGTTAATGTAGTTGTTGTGCCTTGACAGATAGAGGTTGTACCAATAATTGCTACTGGAACGCCAGTTACTGTTACTGTAGCTGTAGCATCTGTACCACAACCAGTGCTGTAGGTAATAACTGAAGTTCCTTGAGCCACGCCATGAACTATACCAGTCGTTGCTTCGACAGTCGCAACCGAAGTTGTACCGCTTGTCCAGGTACCACTAATCGCTGAATTTGTAAGGTTTGTTGCCGAACCCTGACAAACTGTTAGTGTTCCGCCAATAGCCGCAGGTATTGGTGTAATAGTTACTGCAATTGTTGCATCTGTGCCGCAACCCGTGCTGTATATAATATTAGCTGTACCGCCAGCTGCGCCCCCCATTAAGCCTGTTGAAGGATCAATAGTTGCAATCGAAGTTGCATCGCTGCTCCATGTGCCGCCGATAGTTGTATTAGTAAATGTTGTTGTTGTACCCTGACAAATAGTAGTTGTACCAACAATTGCTACAGGAACACCAGTTACAGTTACAGTAGCTGTTGCATCTGTACCACAACCTGTGCTGTAGGTAATAACTGAAGTACCCTGAGCCACGCCATGAACTATACCAGTCGTTGCTTCGACAGTCGCAACTGAAGTTGTACCGCTTGTCCAGGTACCACTAATCGCTGAATTTGTAAGGTTGGTCGCCGAACCCTGACAAACAGTTAAAGTTCCGCCAATTGAACCGGGAACAGCAAAAACTGAAAAAGAAAGTGTAGCTGGTGTTCCACAACCTGTTGAATAAGATATTGTCGTAGTTCCCTGAGCAACACCTGTTACAGTACCGGTAACACCAACCGTAGCAACGGAAGTTGTACTGCTTGACCACGTACCACCGGCTATCCCGTCAGCTAAAGCTGACGTTGTGCCAGCACAAGTAGAAGCAGTGCCGGTAATTGCCACGGGAACATCTGTGACAGAAATCGGTGCAGTCACATTTGTGCCGCAACCTGTGCTGTATGTAATAGTTGCTGTTCCACCGGAAATACCACTAACAACACCAGTTGCGCTATTCACAGAAGCAACTCCAGTATTACTGCTGGTCCAGGTACCACCTGTTATGCCATCAGTAAAATTTGTAGTAAAAGTCGCACAAAGGGTAGTAGCACCAGAAATTGCAGTTGGGCCAGGATTTACAGTAACTGATGCGGTTGCATCAGTTCCGCAACCTGTGCTGTATGTAATTGTTGCGCTGCCGGCAGAAACCCCAGTCACAACGCCCGTAGCGCTATTTACCGAAGCGATTCCTGAATTACTTGTAGTCCAGGTGCCGCCCGTTGTAGCATTCCTTAAAGTAGTAGTTGCTGTGATGCAAACGGAGGTCGTTCCAGTAATAGTTGCTGGTGCATCATTAACGGTTGTTAAGAATGTGGCGTTTGTTCCGCAACCCGTAGCGTAAGAAATAGTTGCAGTGCCCACTCCTGAAGCTGTTACCATCCCTGAAGCAGGATCTACAGTTGCAACCGAGGTATTACTGCTGCTCCAGGTACCACCCGTCGCTGCATCAGTGAAAGTAGCTGTCCCGGCTACGCACAATGGCGTTGTACCAGAAATTGCAGCAGGAATATTTGTAACCGTTACTGTTGCTGAAGCATCAGTGCCACAACCAGTGCTGTATACGATATTTGTTGTACCGCCAGTTACGCCAGTTACTACCCCACCACTTGTGATTGTACCAACTGAAGGGTTACTGCTGGTCCATGTTCCGCCTGATACTGCATCATGTAGTGTAGTTGTGTTTCCTGCGCAAACTGATAAAGTACCAGTAATGGACGCAGGTGCGTCATTGATGGTAACAGATAAGGTTGCAGCCACCCCACAACCAGTGTTATAAGAAATAACTGCCGAACCAGCCGCAACACCGGTTACAACACCGGTACTGCTATTTACGCTGGCTATGCCTGTGTTACTGCTGCTCCACGTGCCGCCGGTTACATCATCAGCAAGATTGGTAGTACCACCAACGCAGGCAACTGTTGTGCCAGTGATGGCGTCAGGCGTACCAATAACTGTTACAGTTGCTGTAGCGTCGGTACCACAACCAGTAGAATAATTTATTACTGAAGAACCAGCTGCAACTGCGGTAACCATACCGCCAGAATTAACTGTGGCAACAGCAGGGTCTCCGCTGGTCCAGGTACCACCGGCAACTGAATTACGCAAAGTAGTTGTGCCACCGGTACAAATTGAAGTAAATCCGGTAATAGCTGCAGGTGCAGCATGAACAGTTAATGCTGTAGTAACAGTGCCGCAGGAAGTAACATAAGAAATGGTACAAGTGCCGGCTCCAATACCGGTAACTACGCCAGTACTGCTGTTTACAGAAGCTATTGTTGTATTTGTGCTCGACCAGGTTCCACCTGCCAGCACATCAGTTAAGTTAGTAGTTCCAGTAACGCAAACAGTTGTCGTTCCTGCAATTGCTGATGGTGCACCCGATACAGTAACGGTAGTACTGGCATCGGATCCACAACCTGTTGAATATATAATAGAAGAAGTTCCGCCGGCAACACCATAAACGATACCAAGAGAGGCATCGACGGTGGCAACCGCTGTGTTCATACTGATCCACGTTCCTCCAGTAGCTGTATTGCTCAAGGTTGAAGTTGCACCTGCACACACTGTAGTAGTACCAGTAATTGTCGACGGAATTCCCGTCACTGTAACAGTTATTGTTGTGGTGGCAGTTGAAGTACCATCAGAAATTTGAATTGTAAATACATCCGATCCGCTAAAGCCACTAACAGGAGTATAGGTAACACCAGTTGGTAAAATAGTGCTACCGGTAGAGGTTGTAGCCGTCGAAAATCCGGAAAGTGTTGCGCCGGTTGAAGAAACGATGGTCCACGTTTCAGTAGAACCAACTACCGCATCATTCACAGCCAGATACGAAGAAATGTCAAAAGCTGAAGCATCCTGACAAATAGTAAAACTTTGGGTTGAGCCATTGGCAAACGATGGCGCTGCCGAAGCCTGAAAGCCAAAAAGAAGAATTAAGGTAAGCGTTAAGACGCTAAGACTGATAAGGTTCTTTGAACGGAGCATAAAAGTTTTCTTCATAGAAAATATTATTTGTCAAAAATGCGTAAAAAGGTAAATAGAATTAAGCTTTGCTATTAATAATCAATGCATTATACGGATACGCCTGTCCGCTTCCGGACACACGTAACCCAAATTAAGGGTTGAAGATAACAAAATTTGTTACATGGAGAAAGCCCCAAAGGTTATTTTTTTATACACCTTCGCATTGTGTTAATTAGTGGTTAACAAACAGACCTGAAAAACGTAAATGGCGAGCACCAGGTAAATGAAAATGGTTTGAGCTTTCAAACCCAAACCGCCACATAAAAATATGAATAATAATACAACCGTGCCTTAAGAAGAGCACATTACCACCTCACCGGATTTCTCTTCCGGAGCAAAATATAGTTTTTAATATTCATCCAGAAGGCCAAAACCATATAAATAATAATTGGCGACCCCATTGTAAGAAATGAAATATAAATAAACCAAAGCCTAATTCTGGAAGTTGCTACCCCCATTCGGTCTCCGATTGCCGAGCAAACACCAAACGCTTGCCACTCAATAAAATCCTTAAGATTCTTCATTTTCCGCATACTCTTGTATTCGATTACAAATATAATCAGTATTATCTTTTCACCCAATTTATTTACCCGAGTTTAGCGCCTACCGGCACATAAATTCGAATCTATTTTTGCAACTCAGCTGCAATTTGCTCCGATAGCCGCTCAGCCCATATGGCATATTCTGAGCCCGACGGGTGCAATTTGTCTTCCGCAAGAAAAACCGGGTTCATGCCATTTTCCCTGGTGCTCTTTGTAATTTCGAGGTAATGGCACGTGTGGCGTTTCACTATCTCTTCTTCAGCAGTGTTGTAAGCATCAATTTCGTGCGCAATTTTCTGTCGGTCTTTACCTTCGGCAAAAGGCGTTGCGCCCCAATCTGGTGTAGACAATACAAAAACATGTTCCGGCTTGTTTCCAGAAAATTTAATGGCCTGGTTGAGTAGCTGTTCAAATTCCGCTTTGTAATTATCGAGACTACGCCCCCGGTATTGATTATTAACACCAATAAGCAATGTCACTATTGAGAAGGTTTCATTGATATTGTGCTCCATGATAGAGGCGGCAAGCTCATCAGTAGTCCAGCCTGTGGTGGCAATGATTACCGGGTCAGTGACATCAATTTTTTTCTTTCTAAGCAGGCCAACAGTCTGATGAGGGAAATTGTCTTTTGATGGCACAAGTTCACCAATTGTGTAAGAATCTCCAAGTGCTAAGTATGTTATCATCGAACCTTTTTTTTCGTTGTTTACTGGCTTCTTAATAGTACAGACCTTATTGTCAACAATCAACAAATAAAGCGCGCACAATAACATCCACCGCATACACAATCTTTTTGTTGAACAATATAAAGCTAATTTTGTAAATAGTCAATCCAAATATGCCTTTTTTTGAATGATATTCCAGCTTACAACGCTACTTTATATAAACCGTCTTAATATTCACAAACTCTTTAATGCCATAAGAACCGATTTCCCGGCCGTAGCCACTATTTTTTACGCCGCCAAATGGCAATCTTGAATCTGAATGTACAAAGTCATTCACAAAACAATTTCCAGCCTGCAACTCTTTTACTGCCAATGCTTCCGCATGGGCAGTGTCTTTTGAGATAATTGCACCGCCGAGTCCATACTCGCTGTCGTTAGCAAGCGATAGAGCTTCCACCTCCTCTTTTGCACCGATGATAGCGGCTACAGGCCCAAACAATTCTTCGTCGAACGCTGGCATTCCCTTTGTAACATTGGTAAGCACCGTAGGCGGATAGTAAGCACCATTACTTTCAGGTATGTATCCCCCGCATAACAAAGTTGCCCCTTTTTCAATACTTTCTGTTACCTGACGATGTAACTCATCTCTGAGGTCAAATCGCGCCATGGGCCCAACAGTATTGCCTGCCTCCAAGGGACTACCCCATTTTGCCGCCTGCATTTTGGCAGTCATTGCCGCCTCAAAAGCTTTTTTAATAGGCTCCAAAACAATAAATCGTTTCGCTGCAACACAACTTTGGCCAGAATTTTTCAACCGGCCGTTGACACAAATTTCAGCCGCTTCATCTACATCGGCATCGGCAAGTATTACGTAAGCATCACTGCCTCCCAATTCTAAAACAACCTTCTTCAGGTTTCGGCCTGCCGCCTCAGCAACTTTCCGACCGGCATTGGTACTTCCTGTAAGCGTAATCGCCGCAACGGCTTTATGGTCAATTAGTGATGAAACGGAAGATGAGGGCAAAACAAGCGTTTGCATCAGCCCTTGGGGAGCACCGCCTTCCAATATTATCTGAGCAATTGCCAATGCACACCCCGTGACATTCGAAGCGTGTTTCAATATCACAACATTACCAGCCATTACAGTTGGGGCAAACGCACGAAATACCTGCCAATAGGGGAAATTCCACGGCATAATTGCAAGCACAACACCAACCGGCTGAAACGAAACATAGCTTTTTTGAGCTTCCGTTTTTATAACATCATCTGCTAAAAACTCAG
>CAILMA010000156.1 GCA_903835145.1 uncultured Bacteroidota bacterium | reverse complement strand
TACCAACTTTACAGCAGGCAACAATTACGGCAAAAAAAAGCGAGGGAACAGGCCATACTCGATGCCGAAAATAAGGAGCGTACACGGATAGCCCAGGACGTGCATGACGATCTGGGATCCGGATTATCTAAGATCTCACTTACCGCCAGCTTCGCTGAGCAAAAAGCACTTGCCAACGGAAACACCGCGACAGACATAAGGCAGATAGCTACGATGTCGAAAGACCTCGTTGACAACATGCGGGAAATGATATGGGTACTAAATCCGCAAAACAGTACGCTCGATAACCTTGTGGCCCGCATGCGGGAATACACGGCAGACTACCTCGAAGACACTGGTCTCCATGTAACTATCACCTTCCCGGAGCAGGTATCTGATATGAAGATATCAAGAGAAACACAGCGTAATCTTTTTTCAACGCTAAAAGAAGCCCTCAATAATTGCGTAAAACACGCCTCAGCAAAATCAGTTAGTGTTACCCTTTCTATTTCACCAGAGCAACTAAGGCTTCAAATAAGCGATGACGGAAAAGGTATTGACTTTAGTTCGGTCACCGGCAGTGGGAATGGGCTCAGAAATATGAAACAACGAATAACAACTATCGGCGGGCAATTCAACATTGATAAGGCACCCAACGGTGGGACAACAATTGTGATCGTTATACCTACAGCAAGATTACAAAACGAACAGGCCGCCTAATGATGTTTAGGGAATACCACTAAAGTGTAATTAATACACCGGCAGCAGGTTATATTTTTGCAAATTATTTGTTTTGTATGGGCCATATAAGAGTTGCAATTGTCGAAGATCAGCTACAGACACGCGAAATGCTTTCCGTTCTTGTTAACGGTACTGACGGCTATAAATGTGTAGCCGCATATGAAACCGCAGAAGCTGCATTGACCAACATAGTAGATGCCAATCCCGATATAGCCCTGGTTGATATCCACCTTCCCGGGGGCATATCAGGTATAGATTGCATAAAGCAACTCAGAACACTTACCGATGATATTCAGTGTATTATTTGCACCTCACTTGAAGATAGTGACCATATCTTCGCTGCGTTGCAGGCTGGCGCAGTTGGCTACATCACAAAATCCACCCCACCCGTAAAAATACTTGACGCAATAACCGACGCTTACAATGGTGGCTCGCCCATGAGCAGCCAGATTGCAAGAAAAGTCATTGGTTATTTTTCGGCCCCACCTCGAATCAACACCGAACTGGAAAAACTCTCCTCCCGCGAACAAGAGTTGCTTGCATGCCTCGCTAAGGGATACCGTTACAAGGTGATTGCCGGTATGTTGTTTATAAGCATAGAAACAGTGAGAAAACACATTCACAATATCTACGAAAAACTACAGGTGAGCTCAAGAACAGATGCCCTGAACAAGGCATATCCTAAAAATAAATAGCCCGGGTGGCCATTGGGCAAATACAACTAAAGTGTAACGAAACCCATTGATCAGCAAGGTAGTTTTGTGCCATCAATTCACACAAAACTAATTATATGAAAGGGAAAAATTTGATTTGCTTACTCCCATTTTTGCTAATTGTGCTTCAGGGGAATGCAGCGCCGGGTGCAGATACACTTGAACGCAGCAATAATGACCCCTATTCTATCAGACCATTGAAAGTACAATTGCTATTGCTTACAATGGATGGGCTCAACTTTGGATGTGGTGCCCAAGCTGACTATCAATATAAGCGCCTGCTGGTGGAAGCCCAGTACCGAAAAGCTGTCTATTGGTCAGTTGGAAAGCCGGATGCGCTGGACACGAAAAACGTTAGTTTAAATACTTTAAAAAGCTTAGGCAATTTCGAAGCCCTGCACTAGAACCCAACAGACCGCCCAAATGATTGCCTGTACAAAATTCGATCCCGGTCCCGCTAATGCAACCCAAATTGAGTCAATTCTGGGGTTTCTGAGTCGCCCAAAATTGACGGGCACCGGCTTGGCATACCCCACCAAAAAGGGGGATCCCGTCAGAATTAAGACCAGTGGAATCAAGAGGGTGCCGACTGGGTCTATATGTTTGGCGGGATTGAGGCTCACTCGTCCCAACATGTAGGCAGTGTTATCACCAAATCTACGGGCAGCGTAGCCATGGGCTGCTTCATGGATCGTGATGGCAAAAATCAGGGGAATCGCATTAATTGCGACAGCTTGGATAGAATAGTCAGTAATCATGGCAATATGATATCCATAGGAGCTCAAAGTGACTGACGAAAAGAAACCCGATTCAAAAACCCCAGCAAAAGCGCTAGCAGCAAAGCCGCCAGCGCGTCCACCCGTCCCCAAAGGACCCTCTGGCCCTGCCGGCAGGCCTCAGGCAGGCTTTGGCGGGGGAAAAGGCATGATGCGCAAGGCTGGTCGCGGTCGATAGTGGATAATTACCCTATTCAATAATGTGTTTATAGAGGATTTAGCATGAACGAATGGCATAACGAATCTAAAGAAGAAATCAACAAAAAGATCATTACATTGGTCGTGATGCTGGCTGCTGCTACTAGCTTGGCTATTTTGTTTGCACTGGTTGCGGCTCATACAGGTTACGTCTTCGGTTAATCGGTATTAATGACTAGCCATCGCCAACCTGCAATATTTGCTGGCCATGGCAGTCCGATGTATGCCATAGAGCCCAACCGCTATACAGCGGCATGGTCGACTCTTGGAAAATCATTAAAGCGTCCTGACGCTATTTTGATGATCTCAGCACATTGGGTAACCCGCGGAGTTTGGGTTACTGCAATGACTAAACCAAAAACGATTCATGATTTTGGGGGCTTCCCTAAACAATTGTTCGATGTGCAATACCCTGCGCCGGGAAGCGAAGAGTTGGCCAAAGAAACCAAAGCGGCCATCAGCAAAACGGATGTCGGATTTGATTACGATTGGGGCCTTGATC
>CAILMA010000155.1 GCA_903835145.1 uncultured Bacteroidota bacterium | reverse complement strand
CTGTGTAATGTCTCGGCTTCCCGTTGGCGTCATTGAAACTTATCTCCTTTATCACATGGTTGCGCTCCAGCCGCCTGCGTATATTAAAGGTATAACTTCCTTTAATTATTTTCTCTTCGGGTATCAGATTCGCCCTTACTTGTTTGTAGTTCAGATAGTCTATTACCAGCGTGCCACCGGGTTTTAGCGATGCTGCAAAAGACTTTACAGCAAGCTGATGATCACGGTCGTACTTGAAATACCCGAAACTTGTAAAGAAATTAAATGCGTAGTCGAAATAATTGATGTAAAACGGCAGGCGCATATCCTGAACATAAAAATGCAGATTTTCCTGTTCACTGCCCATCGCAGTTGCGATACTCGCGGTGGATATATCAATCCCTGTCACATCGAAACCATGCTCAGCAAGCTGAATGGCATACCGTCCTTCGCCGCAGGCAATGTCCAGCATCCTCGCCCCCTGCTCGGGTTTCAGGCACGTAAGCAATTCCTCTATAAACGCCTGAGCCTCATTTTCGTCCCTGTTTTGATACAATATCTTGTAGTAGGGTGAACCAAACCAATTTTCGTACCAATCCATGTTGCAATTAAAACGGCAAAATTACGGCAATTTGTTAAGAACAGGGACACACAGTACCGTGCTCATTTCCTTGCAACCAAAATTAAGGTATATTTGCCGCCCAAATAAGTTTATGAATTTCAGACATTTTATAGTAAAATATCGCATTCCAGTTGCAATTGTGCTCTTAGCACTTGGTTTTTTAATTGGTTTTAAAGTTACCTGGTGGATAGCATGGATACCATTGCTCGTTTCTATCCTAATGATTGTTGCTTACTTCCTCCTCGGCCCAATGACCTTGCTGCAGGGTTACATGGACAGCGGTGATATGGAAGGCGCTCAAAAACTACTCAAACAAGTAAAATACCCTAACCTGCTCTACAAGCCTATCCGTTCATCTTACTATATGCTACAGGCCAATTTCTCAACCATGGGTGAAGACCTTGATCTTGCAGAAGCACAATTGAGAAAAGGCCTCGAAACGGGCATGCCCGAAAAAGAATACGAGGGAACAGCCTACCTGCAGTTGGGTGCCATTGCCATGAAGAAAGGCAATACGAAGGAAGCTTATGAAAACCTGCGCAAAGCTATTTCTATAGGCCTGCCTGATAAAGACAATGAAGCCACCTGCTACCTGCAGCTTTCAAGTATCTGCATTCAGCGCCGGGACTTCAGGAACGCTAAAATCTATTTTAATAAGGCTAAAAACTGTAAAGCAACCAACCATCAGGTAGTAGATCAGATCAAAGAATTGCAAAAATACATAGCCAGAATCCCGGGATAAGGAACAGTGAAGAAATAAATCCTACCGTATGGCGTAGTTATTTTTCTTTTATGCGAGGCGCAAAATCTGCGAACAGTGAGCTATTTATCCCGCTGAAGGGCGGGATTGTAACGATGCAGAAATGAAAAAGAGCAAGTCAAGTGGTAGGATTTATTTTGTCATTGCTCCTAACCGTTAATTATTAATAATTTAACACAGATTAAAACTGTGCCTTTGCGCCTTCTTTGCTTACCCTTTGCATTCTTTGCGGTTAACCTTTTGGGGTTCTAACCTGTCCAGCTTAAGTTTAACAAAAACCCATTAAAAAAGCCCCGAAGAGCGGGGCTTTTACTTTTCATGGTGTTAGGAAAATATCTAAAGATAACTGACAAATAAACATATCTATAAGCCGCTATCAAATACTCTACTAACTTGGTGGTGCAAAGGTAGCTAAAAGTTATGCCCCACGTAATTAATTTAATGATTATCCCTTTGCATACCCATAGCTCGTATATGAAACAGCCACTACAAGTAACCTGTCAAAAATAGCTTCCTTCATGTACCTTCTGTTGAAACGATAGCAATACTCGTTGAGG
>CAILMA010000154.1 GCA_903835145.1 uncultured Bacteroidota bacterium | reverse complement strand
CAACTAATACCTTCCTGCTCTCGGATTTGTCTGAATTTCTCTTTACAAGCAGATTCGTCGTTGTACTTATCGTAAAATGTACTGAATTTCATACCACGAAGATACAAAATATTGGGTACATTTACGGACAATCATTTAAAACAAAGTGCCATCAGGCAGTTTTACTTCTATGTCTTTAAGTGTTTTTGTAAAATCTCCTTGCAGCTGCAATTTACCGAATTCAACCATTTTCCTCAACCTCCAACTCAAAAAAATATCGCCCGTCGGGATATTATACTTCGCTATTGCTTGTCCTACCATTTTATGCGCTTTCTGATATTGATCGGTGCAGAAACTTAGTATCTGCCCATCGTAATAGTCTTCTGATACTGATTTAAGGCGCTTTGCTCCTTCGAGTATCCTTAAGCCTGAGTTTTGTTCGGTAAGTATGTTCCACTCATATACATCTGTCTCCAATTCAGGTGCATTCACCTGGCGGGCCAGTTTCCTTGCCTTTTTTAATTCTTTTGGGAGTATTTCTGCGAGGCTTTTGGGGAAGAACAACTTACCATTTTCATCAAGAAACGGCAGCCCGGCTATATTAATAACGTATACCCTGCCGAGGTGCCTTCCAAGGTATTTCATTGCCCAGTAATAGGTTGCAAGGTCGGCCGGTATTGGAGCTATCCATATCCATATTTTTGCATTTTCATTCTTCGAAAGTTCGTTGCTCACCTTTAAAAGCCTTTCCAGGTCGTCAACTTCAGGCTGCGCCTTGTCATTGCTAATCAGACCGGCCCAATAAGCCGCCCTTAGCTCTGAAAATTTCTGCCCCTCACCTCGCCTAAGTGGCCCTACGCTTAAAACATCTTTTATTGTCAGGATCTCACCAGCCATTGTCGGCTCCAGGGCCAAAGTTTCTAACAAGGGCTGGGCAGCCAGATCACCGGTCACAATATGATAAATCATCTAAAAATTTGTTCGTTACCTGCAAAAGTAAGTTTTACAACCTGTCTTTTACAAAGCAATAAATGTAGTTTTTATTTTAAAGAATTTACGTGCTTGCAGGAACCACATTCTATTGATAACACCAGGTTAATATGCCCCATTTAAAATTTTGTCTTGAGCAGTTTTAATTTACTTTTATACCCACAATAGCACCAGATGAGTGAGCAAAAAAGCATTAAAAACTGGCTTGAAGACGACAGGCCACGGGAAAAAATGATACAAAAAGGAGCGGCTGCACTCACCGATGCCGAGCTTTTGGCAATTCTGATTTCCAGTGGTACAAAGAAAAAATCGGCACTTGACCTTGCCCGTGAAACACTCGAACTCGCCAACAATAATTTACGGGAACTTGGAAGACTGAACCTGATAGAACTGCAAAAAACGAACGGTATTGGTGAAGCACGTGCAATCACTATTGCCGCAGCTATGGAGCTTGGAAGGCGAAGACAAACGGCCGAAGGGCTGGAAAGAATAAAAATTAAGAGCAGCCGGGAAGCTGTAGAAATTGTGATGCCATTGTTACAAGACCTGAACCATGAATGCTTTTGTGTACTTTATATGACCCATGCTTCGAAGGTCATAAAAACGGAAATAATTAGTAGCGGCGGAATAACAGGAACTGTTGCCGACATAAGGATAATATTAAAGAATGCCCTGTTGTGCAACGCCACCCAAATGATTATAGCCCATAATCACCCATCTGGCAACAAGACCCCGAGCGACCAGGACAAATACCTCACGCGAAAAGTAAAAGAATCTTCGGCTGCAATGGATATAAAATTGCTTGACCACCTGATTATTGCCGGCAACGAATTCCTGAGTATGCTGGATGAAGGATTTATGTAAGTTTCGCCAGATGCTAAGGCAGCTTCATGTAATCGTGAGGTGTTATTTGCCTCTAATTAATGCACCTTGTTAACTAATTTCTCTGCAAATAACTTTAGGGTATCTCTAAAAACTCTCTATTTTATCTGAGTGTTTCTCTGAGTTGCTTTTTTATTGAGCGTTTGCCGT
>CAILMA010000153.1 GCA_903835145.1 uncultured Bacteroidota bacterium | reverse complement strand
TCATGAGTACTTGGCTCATGATGTATTTCCTTTTTAATCTTGGTCCGTGCCATAAACAATATACTTAATGGGAAGAAACAATCTTTATCGTAGACATAATTACGAATTGGGACCCGAAATCGAGATTAATTTATAGTAAACAATATCTGGGCTTATTGACGACAATTAGTATTGAGGGCAATGGATTTTGCACTCTATACAAACACTAAAGCTACAGCTTTCAAATAGAGGTAGTCCTGCAACCAATTTTCATTTGGTTGTAAATAAAATTTCTAGTTACCCATTGCGCCTATACTGCTTTTACTCAAGAGGGTATGGTAGACCGATGCTATTTTTTTACCTCGCATTGGGCTCTGGTCACAAATACAGTAGGGTAGGGAAGAAAGTAAATTGTTACTGTTTCAAATGGAAGGAAAGCATGGGTCATCTTTTTGAAAACAATAGTCGTCCATAAAACGAAGTTTTCTCTTTTCCCCTCTTGAGCAAATGACAATACTATCGTCGGAATTTTATCAATAACTTTGAACAAGAAACTATTTTTTAACCGAGAACGTTCTTTACTTGTTACTGCACGGTTACTGTAAGCAGAAGAAAAGTGTTACTGTAAGCACGATGAATGGCCCCGTAGCTCAACTGAATAGAGCATCTGACTACGGATCAGAAGGTTTCAGGTTTGAATCCTGACGAGGTCACTAATAAAAAAGAAAAGGCTTGACTGGAGACAGTTTCAAGCCTTTTTTATTTTGTGATTTAGTGAGCCAAAACTGGAAGAATATGATTCACTTACCAGTGTGAAAATTAGATATTACTTTTTTAGGCGACCTTAGCAATACCGAACTGCATTTGAGGGAATTAATAGCGTAGCTGCGCACAGCGGGGTGCGGTTTACAATATAGCTAATGAATGCATGTATCTAATATTTGGTAGGAGTTTGGTAATATTTTACAGAAACACAGCCATTTCCTGCTGGTATTTGCGGGCTTCTTCATGCGCTTTTGCGGCAAACGAAGTATCATTCCCGGCAAAGATGATTCCGCGGGATACATTGATGAGGATACCACCATCTTCATTAAGGGTATTGCGGCACACGGTAGCAACATCACCCCCTTGAGCACCTACACCAGGCACAAGGAAGAAATGCTCCGGCAGCAGGGTACGAACTTCCTGTAGCTGCTCCTTACGGGTAGCACCTATCACAAACATAAGGTTGCCGGGGTTACCCCAGCTGGCAACCGTTTTTAATACCCTGCGGTAGAGCAGGTCATCGCCGCTGGGCTGTAGCTCAAAGTCGGCACTGCCGGCATTAGATGTAAGGCCGAGCACTATGGTCCACTTGCCTTCAAATTTCAGGAAGGGTTGTACGCTATCACTCCCCATGTAGGGTGCAACAGTAACACTATCAAACGGGTAGACTTTAAAAAATGTACGGGCATATTGCTCTGATGTGTTGCCTATATCGCCACGCTTGGCATCTGCAATAGTAAAAATACCCTTAGGAATGTACTCGAGTGTTTTTTGCAGGCTAAGCCAGCCGCCGGGCCCCTGAGCCTCGTAAAAAGCTGTATTTATCTTATAAGCTACAGTAAACTCTTTAGTTGCATCGATGATAGCCTTGTTAAACTCAAAAACAGGATCGGCCATCGTCTTGAGGTGGGCAGGGATTTTTTCTATGTCTGTATCCAAACCTACACACAATACAGATTTTTTGCTGAATATGTTGGCTGTTAATTGAGAACGATCCATTTTTTATTGTTTTTTGACTTTATTTATTTGAGCCGGCTTCAACGCCTGTTTTTATTCTTCCTCTTCTTCTTCGTCACTGTCGTAACCGGGATTAAGCACTTCGTGCACTTTTACCTTTGTACTAAGCGGTATGGTAATGCCGGGAATATCAAAATAGTGTCTTTGCTGAATGGCATCAATAGCAGCTTTGCGTTCGAGGTGCTGACCAAGTATTGTTTTAATGTCCTTGCCGGCCTGGTGCAGAATGGTATTTTTGAGCCTTATTACCCGCGCCATTCTGCCAATAACCAATAGTAATGCTACAAAAAGAAATATGATTCCATAGCTTGCCCACACGAAGTTATTTACGTCAGGTACCTTAAGGCCCGCAGGAAGCACAGATGTATGATAAATGGAGCTTAAAACGGAAAAGGGATAGACGTCAGACGCCTTAAACATAAAGTAGAGCCCACCCAGAAACAGGGCGTAGCACCCATACTCTACAATTACTAATATAGTATTATTTAAAAGTCGCTGAGCAGCAGGTTTTCTTAAAGAAGTTCCGAGTGGGTCCAGCAGCTCCATTTGTTCATAAACCATGTCCCGTTCTTCCCTGAATTCACTGATAAGGTCTTCTTTGAGCGTGGTTAATGCCATTTAAACTATTATTTTTCTGCAAATTTACATGCAATACCCTTATTAACGTAGAGATAAGTTTCCACATAGTGTGGGAAAGGGGAGGACGAAAAAAATAAAAAAACTGACTACAATAGATATAGTTGATTTCTCTATTTCCCCTACCCAACAAAAAATTCCATTCCTCAATCCTTTTTCAGAACTTTGCACACTTTTTAATAGGTAGAAAGTAGTAAGTAGAAAGTGTAAAGCGGTTTTTGTAGGTTGTTGCTTTCGACTTTATACTTTCGACTTTATATCAAATACCAAATCAATGTACGAAAAAGAAATTTCCAAGCGCCGAACGTTTGCCATTATATCGCACCCGGATGCGGGTAAGACCACGCTTACTGAAAAACTGCTTTTGTTTGGTGGTGCGATACAGGTAGCCGGTGCTGTGAAAAGCAATAAGATAAAGAAACATGCCACAAGTGACTTTATGGAAATAGAGC
>CAILMA010000152.1 GCA_903835145.1 uncultured Bacteroidota bacterium | reverse complement strand
CCACCGCCACCACCGCCGGTGAAGCCAACGGTAAAATTTACTCCTCCAGTTATTAAAAAAGATGAAGAAGTAAAAGAAACTGAAGTTCCACCGCCACAGAAAGAAATTACGGCTTCTGGCCCTAAGGACGAAAAAGGCGACCCGAACGGTATAGACCCGGGTATAGTAGCCCCACCAAGTACAGGTGTAGTTGCTGCCCCTCCGCCACCACAGGTTTACCAGTTTGTGGAGCAAATGCCGAAACCAGATTATGATATGAACGCATACCTGGAAAAAGCACTTCACTATCCCGATAATGCACGTGAAGCTGGCGTATCAGGTCGTGTAGCGGTATCCTTCGTAGTAAATGAAGATGGTTCCATTACCGATGTAAAAGTAACCCGTGGCATTGGTGCCGGTTGCGATGAAGAAGCAAAACGCGTGGTTTCTGCAATGCCAAAATGGAAACCAGGTAAGCAAAATGGTAAAGCGGTGAAAGTAGCATACACTCAGCCTATTACTTTTAAATTAGAGTAATTACAAAAATTTTATATAGAAAGACTCGCAAAAGCGGGTCTTTTTTTATGGGTGTCAGGTATCCAGCCACTACACAGCCAATCGATGCTTACCCGCGGCAGGTGTTTTGTAGTATTTATTTGACGCAGGCCTGAGCAATATTGACCCATATTATTTCTATTTTGTGCCACATTTCGCCACTATGTCTCCAATGCCTCATAAATACCCTTTCGCGCAGCTTCGTCGGTTTCTACCTAAAATCGCGTTGCTGTTTGCCCTTTTGCTGCTTACTCAGGCGGCCGCTGCGAGGCATATAAGGGACACGGTTCACTTTAAAAAAGCAATAGCCGAGAAATCCAAACTGGTGCTATCTGATAGCGCACTAAACGAAATAGGGATCGACAGCATCCTGAATAAAATTGAGAATGTACATAATACGCTAAACCGCATCATAAATACTACATCAGTAGGATTCAATACTACCGATATTGAAGAAAACCTGCCTGAGATAGACTCCAACATTGATATTATAGACGAAAACCTAACCTTATACACCAATATTCTCGATGTTAAAAACCTGCAGATGTTCGACCTGCTGCTGGGTAGCCTGCAAAGCCAGCTGACTGACTGGCGCACAGAGATATTCAAGTTTGAGAAGGACATAGTGCTCATGAGCGACGAAATGGGGGCTTTTAAGCGCGATACACTGCTCAAAAGTATCCTCGCCGATTCGGCATTCCGTAGCCTTTACATCAATGAAATAACCGACCTGAAAACAAAGTGGGGCTTTGCGAAAAAATCACTCAGCAATAACCTTAGCCGCATTAATGGATTGCAGGCAAATGTCTCAAATGAGTATTTTACAACCATCGAGCTCCAGAACAAAAGCAAGGATCTACTGAAAAAAGTAAGTGTAAAATCAGTAGGTAAGGAATACAGTTTCCTTTGGGAAGCAAGCCACGATAGTCCGGTTACCGACGATGCTGCTGAAAGCCTCGCTCACAAGTCCTACCACGGCCAGCGCAAAATATTAATGTTTTACTTTAAGCGAAACATTAATGACCAGATTTGGATGCTGCTGTGCGGCGCGCTTTTCTTCCTATGGATTTTCAGAAATTACAAGGTCATAGAAAAAAATAATGGCTTCAAAACCACGCATGAAAGGAAGTTCACCTTCATTACAAAGTTCCCGATCATACCAACATTGGTGGTGTTGCTGAGCATAGCTCCGTTTTTCGATTTGCACCCACCGACCGCCTACGTAGCCATTGTCGATTTTCTTCTGGTCATCAGCCTGAGCATATTGCTCAGCCGTGTTTGGCCCCGGAACCTACTCCCACACTGGTTTGGTATTGGATTGCTTTATGTGGTATTGTCGTTCACCGGCTCAGTACTCACTCCCACTTTTAACTTCCGGCTTTTTCTGCTTGGGCTAAATATTGTGTCTGTAGTATTTGGCTACCTCTGGCTGCAATTGCTCAAAAAAAATACCGTCACGTTTTCTGCAACGCTTAAAATCGTAACCTTCATATACCTCGGGCTCAATATAGCTGCCATCGGCTGCAACATGTATGGCAGGCTCAGTCTGGCCAAGATATTCAGTGTAACGGCCATTTATGGGCTCACACAGGCTGTAGCACTTAGTATCTTCATCCAGAT
>CAILMA010000151.1 GCA_903835145.1 uncultured Bacteroidota bacterium | reverse complement strand
TGTACATAGGGCCAGGGGCAGCCCTTCGCGGAGACTGGGGCGGGATTATAATAGAAGATGGCTGCAATGTGCAGGAAAATTGCACCATTCACATGTTTCCCGGCGTTACAGTGCTGCTCAAAGAAGGTGCTCACATAGGCCATGGCGCAATAATACATGGTGCCGAGATAGGGCGAAATGTACTTGTAGGTATGAACTCTGTACTGATGGATGACGTGGTAATTGGCGATGAATGTATTATTGGTGCAATGACCTTCATCAATGCCAATACAAAAATTCCTGCCAGATCACTTGTGGTGGGAACCCCCGGGAAAGTGATAAAACAAGTAAGCGACGAAATGATAAACTGGAAAACTAAGGGAACCCAACTATACCAGGCACTACCGAAGGACTGCTATGATAGTCTGCGCCCATGCGAGCCACTCACTGCGTTACCTGAGGACCGGCCGGCACAGGAAACCCTCTACGCCACATGGGAAGAAATAAAGCTAAATAACTGATAATGAACTACTATTGAACCTTAATAAACATTAAGTGAACGGCAATTGAGGATAAGAAAAATTTGCACCGCTCAAAAAACAAACTCATAACGCAATAAAAAAGCCCCGTGATACGGGGCTTTTTTAGTAGCAAACAGAGATAATTAATTAGCAGAATCGTCAGAATGAACTAATTCATTTACAAATTTAGCAACTGCAGCAATGCGAGCATGGTTCAAAGCATAATGGATGAACTTACCATCACGCTCTGTGATAACGATGTTAGCGCGGCGCAGGATAGCCAGGTGCTGAGAAGCAACAGACTGCTCCAAACGTAATTTCACATAAATGTCAGTAACATTCATGCGTTTGTTTTCTTCAAGCAATTTCACAATTTGCTGACGTAATTTGTGGTTGATTGCTCTCAGAGTCATAGCTGCATTTTTTACAGCTACGTAATCCAATTTGATGTGTTCGCTTGAACCTTCGTTTTTCCGAATTACCAGAGTGTTTGCTGATACTGTCGTTTCCATTAATTAAAATTTACGATGTTAATAGATAAAAATAATTCACTAATCCGTTTCGATAGATATTCAGTAAATGAATATTTTGCAAACATACGCAATTGCAGAGATATGACCGCACCTTGATATAGACGAAATATGTTAATTCAGCGTTAAAATGTGGATAACATACTATATTGAAATTCGTAAGTACATCATTTTCAATTACTTATGAGTGTAAACTTGTTTAAGATAAAATGGCTCGGCTGTGGATAAATTTACAGTTTTATTGCAAATATATTCTTGCCATGCGTAAATGGCCCAGGCATTAAAGTCCAAAGATGCATTTTCGTGCACATAGGCAATTTCAGTATATTTTCCAATGACTTCGGTTGGTATTTTCTGGCAAATGACATATTTTTTATGCTTATCTGCCAGTATTTCATCCAACTTTTCGCTATCGACATGCGATGCCGGGAAAATATTGTCGAAATTCTGATCAAACTCGCTCAAAAAGTACTCTTTTTCACGGGCGAACAAAACAGAAACATAGGAACTGTATTTGCCCCTATTAGCAGCATAAGCCTGCCATGCCAGCAAAGTTAATTTGTTGTGCGCAAGCAAAGGAATACCCAAGGCATAACACACCCCTTTAGCAGTTGCCATACCAATACGAAGACCAGTATAAGAACCAGGTCCCGCACAAACCACAACGGCAGCCAAATCAGCGAAACCGATACCGGCCTCATCCATCGCATCATTGATCATTAAGTTAATAGCCGCCGCGTGATTGCGCGCTTCTGAATTGCTGTGTAAGCAAACTAATGCACCATCGCCGCTGATGGCCACCACCCCGGCATCAGCCGAAGTATCTATAAGTAAGAAGTATTTCATTTTTTACAGTGCAAATGTAAGGATGGTATTACATTTGCAATCATGGAAAAGAAAATCATTCGCACAAATAACGCACCGGCACCCATAGGGCCATACAATCAGGCAGTTGCATTCGGCAACCTCGTATTCATATCCGGTCAAATACCACTTGACCCCATAACAGGTAACCTTGTAATGGAAAACATACAAGCCGAAACCAAACAAGTGATGGCAAACCTTGAGGCAATACTCAAAGAAGCCGGCATGGACTTTGGTAACGTACTGAAAACCACCATTTTCCTTACCGATATGCAACAGTTTGCAACCGTTAATGAAATATACGCCCAATACTTCACCACCAACCCGCCAGCCCGCGAAACAGTACAGGTAGCAGGACTACCAAAAGGCGTGAACGTGGAAATAAGCATGATAGCAGGAAAATAGTTGAAGGAAAAATTGAAAAACCGAGACAAATGACATAACTTTGTGGACATAAGTCCGAAAGATATGAAAAACGAAAAGAAAAAAAACTATCAAAGCGACGAAGAAACTCCCGCAAACCAACTCAACGAGCCCATGGTAACATACACAACTACCATGAACAAAACCCCAACAGGCAGAACGATTACGATGATGGGGATGAGCGGAAAAAAGGAGTTTGAAGCCATACAAAACGAAAACGATTTTATAAACGTAATAAGAACCGGCATACCCCGCCAGGCAATGACCTACCTGATGGATATAGCAGACCTCAGCCTGCTTGAAATGGCCAACATAACCCATACCTCAGACAGGACACTGCGCAGGTACAAACCACAGCAAAAGCTTACCCAAGAGCAATCTGAAAGAATGATAGAGCTTGCTAAACTTTATAGCCGCGGAGAAGAAGTATTTGGGAAACTGGAAACCTTCCGTGTATGGATGGATACCAGCCTTTTGCCTTTCGGAAACCGGAAACCAAAAGAATACCTCGACACATCGATGGGTATAAAAATGATACTCGATGAGCTTGGGAGGATTGAGTACGGGATATATGCTTAGTATATTGCACGACGTGTATTAAATTACTCGCGGAAGTAGAAATATGTGTATTGTGTAAACGCTTAATAGAAGATAAAAGCTCACCGGGGCCGCCAACTGATTAAAAAAACGGAGGAATAAGCAACAGGATATTAATGATAGTATACAGGATAAGCAGCTGCAAATTTATAACCGACCTAAGTGGAAAAGGCGCAGCTCTTTATGGCGGCAGGTGGAATAATAAAGACACCTACATAGTATACACCGCGCAGAGTGCTGCATTGGCGCTATTAGAGACCGTAGTACACTTTGGGCGGCTACCTGACATGGGCTTCTGTATGATATCGATAGAATTGCCGGTAACACCGATAGAAACATACCCGGTAAGCAGCTTACCAGCTGACTGGTATAGCAACCCGGCGCCAGATCACCTGAAACAAATAGGAGACCGATTTGTCGCATCCGGGAAAAACCTGGCACTTCGTGTGCCATCTGTAATAATGCCAGAAGAAAGCAACCTGCTGCTAAACCCGAGACATAGTGACTTCGAAAAGGTAAAAATACTAACAAACAGGCCCTTGAACATAGACGAGCGACTACTACACCACAATACTGAGGCAGAGAAAATGCCAATACAAAAGAAAAGGGCGACCGGAAAATAAAACCAGTCGCCCTCAGCTATTAAAATATTCTATTTTAGTTCCTTTTCACTTCCTTAGCCCACGCATCTTTAAGTGTTACCGTGCGGTTAAAAACCAATTTTCCCGGGGTGCTTTCCGAGTCTACGCAGAAATAACCCTTCCTCATGAACTGGTAAGACTCACCAGCAACTGCACGCTGCAAAGCAGGCTCAATATATACAGCAGGCAGCACGTTTAAAGAATCCGGGTTAATATACTCTTTAAAATCGCCGTCCTCACTGGATGGATCTTCAACACGGAACAAACGATCATATAACCTCACCTCAGCAGTGATGGCATCCTTCGTACTCACCCAGTGAATTGTACCCTTTACAGATAGTCCACTGGTATCATTACCACTTTTACTTTCCGGCAAGTAGGTACAATAAACTTCCTCAATTGTACCATCTTCGGCCTTTTTACAACCCTCGCACCGAACAATGTAGGCACCCTTAAGCCTAACCAAATTACCCGGAGCCAAACGGAAATACTTTTTTGCCGGCACCTCCATAAAATCTTCCCGCTCAATCCACAACTCGCGGCTGAACGGAACTGATCTTGTACCATTCGGCGTTTCTGGGTTGTTTTCAATTTCAAAAACCTCACCATCCAGCTCATAATTAGTAACAACCAATTTAAGCGGATCAAGCACAGCCATTACCCTATCGGTTGATTTGTTCAGGTTCTCGCGCACATAGAACTCAAGCAAGCCTATATCCACTATATTTTCGCGCTTAGCAATACCAACAGTATCAGAGAACTGGCGCAAAGCCACAGCCGGGTAGCCCCTGCGGCGCATGCCACTTATAGTAGGCATACGGGGGTCGTCCCAGCCTGCAACATGCTGCTCGTTCACCAACTGCAACAACTTGCGCTTGCTCATAACCGTATAGGTCAAATTACGGCGTGCGAACTCGAACTGGCGGGAAGGAAATATACCCAATTGCTCAATGAACCAATTGTATAACGGTCTATGATGAATAAACTCTAACGTGCAGATAGAATGCGTGATCTCCTCAATGCTATCGCTCTGACCATGAGCAAAATCATACATTGGGTAGATGCACCAATCGTTGCCCGTGCGGTGGTGGTGGGCATGCTTAATGCGATACATAAGCGGATCGCGCAAAAGCAAATTAGGATGGGCCATATCAATTTTGGCACGAAGCGTCTTCTCTCCGTCCTTGTATTTTCCAGCCCTCATTTCACTGAATAAAGTGAGGTTTTCTTCAATTGACCGATTGCGAAAAGGACTATCAGAACCCGGAGCCACGGTAGAGCCCTTTGTTGCTGCAATTTCTTCCGCTGTACTGTCATCAACATAAGCCAACCCTTTCTCTATGAGCCTTACAGCGAAACCGTACAATTTCTCGAAATAATCGGAAGCATAGAATTCATTATCCCATTCGAAACCGAGCCATTTTATATCTTGTTTTATGTTATCGACGTATTCAGTTTCTTCAGTTACAGGATTGGTATCATCAAAGCGCAAATTGCACTTACCATTGTACTTTTTGGCGAGGCCAAAATTGAGGCAAATGGAAGTTGCGTGCCCAATATGTAAGTATCCGTTTGGCTCAGGAGGAAAGCGGGTAAGGATTCTCCCATCATTTACCCCTGCAGCAATATCATTTTCAATAATTTCCTCAATAAAATTGAGGGATTTTTCGTCAGCCATTATAAACGTTGATTAGAGCTGCAAATGTACGATAAGGAATCATAAGGTGTTTTAGGCAGAACACCGTTAACAAGCACAATTCGGCGATTCAATTGGCACTTTAACCAGAAATAACTCCGTGGCGATCATCATTTTGAGAACATTTAACAACATAAAAAATCCTAAGGTTTGAGTTTAGGTTTGTAGTGCGTATTTTTGCGGGGAAATTCCTACCCAAAGAAATTGCATTAATATAAATATTACCTCATGATTAAACAACTACTCTGCTTTGCTTTGCTATTACTGACCATAAATCAGGCTACGGCACAAGACAGCTTTACCGTGAGGGCACAACGATATATTTTACAATATAACAACCTTGCTATTGCCGAACAAAAGCGTTCAGGCATACCGGCATCGGTAACACTTGCGCAAGGAGTGCTGGAGACTGAGGCTGGGAAGAGCGAACTTGTATGCTATGCCAACAATCACTTTGGCATAAAATGCAAGAATGACTACAACGGGCCAAAATTCCTGCATGATGATGATGCCCCGAAGGAGTGTTTTAAAATGTATAAATGTGCTGAAGATTCTTACAAAGACCATTCTGACTACCTGAAACGAAATCCCCGTTATAGCCCGTTGTTCGCACTATCCCAAACCGATTATGCATCATGGGCATTTGGGTTAAAGAAATGTGGCTATGCTACCAACCCACAGTATGCACAACGGCTGATAAAAATAATAGAGGACTTCAAGCTGCAGGAATACACTTACTCCGCGCTCGACAGCAGCACGTCTGCCATGTACTCCATGGCATTTAAAGAAGATGCACCGCCGGCAGACTCGTTAAAAAACAAAGTAGAAAATACCATACCTGCACTGAATGAAACAAAGGTGGACCTACCTGCGCAACAACTGGCCTCCGCACCTGTGGCCGCAGACACCCTAAAAATAAAAGACACTGCGAAGAAAACCAGTGAATTGGCATCCGATACCGTGAAAGCTGAAGTAAAAATGGCAGTGGCGCCTGTTGTGCCCCAAGCGATGATAACGGCAATATCCGATACCCCGAAAACCAATGTCGTAAAGGAGAAAAAAGATGCACAATTTGACAGCGGTAAGATTGTAACTATAAACGGACTTAAAGGTTTCTATGTACGTAAGGGGGAATTGCTGCTGCAATATGCGGTGAAGTACAACATAAAATATGCACACCTTTTAGAAATAAATGACTTACCAGATGGTCCGGTGCCTGCGGATATGGTCGTTTATCTGGAGCGTAAACTAACCGCTGGCACTCACCTTAAACACGTGGTAAGGGAAGATGAAACCCTTTACCTTGTATCGCAGGAAGAAGGCATGGTGCTCAAGCGCCTGATGGTACTCAATATGCTGGAACCAGGCGATGAGCCTGCAATAGGCGCAACACTTGAACTTCAAAATGGAGCACCTCATAAGCCTGCACTAAGGGCTTTGCCACTGCCCGACCTTAAAACAAGTCCCAATCTTTCTTACATAAAACCCACACCAGCGAGTGATTTTGTGGCAGTGAAGCACCCGTCACCCACGGACACTGTACATGCCCCGATAAAGAAAGAAGTAAACAGAGACACTTATGTAACTACAATACGTGTGCCCTCAGACTCAACAAAACCGAGGCAGGACTCCAGCTATGTAATTAACAGCACACCTGAAGTACGAGTAAAAGATACGGTAGAGATGGCGAAACCAACGTTGCCAGTGGCTGCTGCACCAACGCAACCTAAGGCCGACAGCATAGCAGCACAAAAGACTACTGCCAGCACAAAAGAGGACACAGTAGCCGACGACCTTGAAACCCTAAAGTCGCAGCTGGATAAGGTTGTGTATACCGATGACAGCAAGCTTTTACCACCACCGGTAAAAGGTAAAATAGATGAACCAATAAAGCTGAGCACCACACTCGGTGACCCGGGACCGGCGAAAGGCACCAAGGCT
>CAILMA010000150.1 GCA_903835145.1 uncultured Bacteroidota bacterium | reverse complement strand
TTGTAACTTTTTCTTTGTATTGACAAGCGAATAGGCAAACTCGTGCTCGCGAATAGCTGTCTCTTCATCAATATCGGCCTTAAATCTGTTTTTACCCGCAAAAGGATGCCTGCCCAAAAAAAGTAACTGAAAGATAAGCACAGCAAGGGAAAAGCTATCGGTATTTGCTGTTCGGATTGTGCTGGTGAATGAACCCACCCGTAGTAGCTCAGGTGGCGTGTATCGCGGCACGCCTACCTCGCAAAAGAAATAACCAGCCGGCCCCTTAACCTGAAAGGAGTCGCAATCAATAAACGAAACCAGCCCGTTGGCGTTAATAAGAATGTTGCCTTCGTTCACATCACCGACCACCAAACCAGCTTCATGCAATTTATGAAATGCCGTTGCGAGGTTGCGGGCTACATGTACCAAAAAGTTGTAGCCTTTATCAGGAAACAACTTTTTACGGTCCATGGGGCTAAAGATCATGTGCAGGGGAACAAAACCAGTAAGCTTTTTCATTACGAACCCGCAAAGCTCACGGGCATCGTTGTAAACAAGGCCTGCCGGCCATGCGGCATAAGCATCCACCGCAGGGTTGCGCATGGCTACCATCTGCTTCAGTTTCCCGGCCTGAATGGGGCTCAGTGTTTCGTTGTATTGCTTAAGCACCAGTCCGGCGCTGTAGGGCAATTCGTAAACGGTACCTTCCCCACCCTTACCAATAACTGACCCTATTATATATTCAACCCCATCAGGGGTATACAAGGCCATTGATAGCTGCTGTTAATACCAAAAAAGAAAAAATGAGTTTATGACTGCAAAGGTAGGTATTGTTTTAGAGGGGGAAACTGTTGCAAAAATGAAAATTGAATGGGGAACTACACCGACAAATAAAAGTTCACTGCCGTTTTAAACCAGGCTATATCGTGTTTGCCACCCAATGTGCTAAATGCAATCTGTCGCTTTCCGGCAAAGAATAAACGAATGATCTTTCTATCTATTTAACTAACTTATTTTTGGTTGTGCTTGTATAAAAAATGAAAGTTTTTATTAATTTTGGACTCCTATGAAGTACAGAGTAATAAAAGCTGTAGCGCTGTTATTGATACTGACATTTTTCGCCAGCTGCGTGTCTTCCCGCAGAACCCCATGGCGCAGGCAACGTTTTAACCGACATTGGAGAGGTGGTAGCCAATACTGGTTTACCGGTGGTAGTTAGTATTCACTTACTATGATGGTTTTTAGCTGATTTTGAATACTTTTTGTATCTGGAAATTGGTTGTATTTGCGATTTTTACAGAAATTTTACATTTTTAAAAAATTTGGCACACTTTTTTCTCGTCTTTATTTCAGGGGACCGACCTATCTAAAAAACCCCGGAAAGGAGGCTTGTTATGGTGAGTTATGCAATCGTATTTACTTTAGTGATGTCTGTGTGCATCAAGGGCGTTGAAACTTTTTTCACGAAGGAAGACCGCAGCGAACTTAAAGACATTGAAGTAGTGCAGGATTAAGTGTTACAAAAACAAAAAAGCAGCATAATGGAAGACCTCCATTTATC
>CAILMA010000149.1 GCA_903835145.1 uncultured Bacteroidota bacterium | reverse complement strand
GTTGAAGGCAGGCCAAGCCTTACCGGTCTCGGTTTACTCGTCACGTTTTCACCACTCGCGTTCATTCTCGTATTCTCTTTCGGCTTTAACCGCCTGTCGGCCAATGTGCTCACCGCATTGCTTATCCTGTACGCAGCCACAATGGGCATGAGCCTAAGCACGCTGTTCCTCACCTATACCACAGCGTCCCTGTTCACCTGCTTTGCATCAGCTTCAGCTATGTTTGGTGTTATGGCCATCATGGGCTTCACAACCGAAAAAGACCTTACCTCCTTCGGTTCATTCATGATAATGGGTCTTGTAGGTATCATTATCGCCAGCATGATCAATATCTTCCTCCACAGCGAAGCGATGTACTACGTTATTAGCATCGTGGGCGTGGCAGTATTCCTCGGCCTTACCGCCTACGATGTGCAGAAACTTAAACGCATTGGCGCTGGCCTCGAATTCCAGGGCGTTTCTGCCGGCGATACCCGCAAACTTTCCATAATGGGTGCCCTCAATCTTTACCTCGATTTCATTAACCTCTTCCTCATGATGCTCCGCCTCTTCGGAAGAAGGAAATAATAAAAACACTTGTTTACAACCCCAACAGCCCCGCCAACGCGGGGCTGTTGTCATTTTAACCCAGCTTATCCGCCCCTGTCGCAGGTCTGTAGCCCTGCCATCTGCATAACTGACCTTGCGACGCGCAAAAAAATGCGGTTTGCAACCGCCATACCCAACCCTGACAAAAAACCTTCGTTCGGCGCCCGTCTCCGACTGCGTCGTGGCGGAAAGCATTCTCCCACTGTATTACCCCCTTGACCAAAATCAAAATACACTTTGACAACCAACAAAGAAATTCCTTTAGTCCAAACGCACCTTTGTATCGTAAATAACAACAAACAAAACGACACAGCTATGAACATCCCAACCAACTATAAAAAAAGAAAAGCCCTCTTCGCAATACCCGAATCGGCATTAGCACAAATTTTTGACCTTGGCGGCCGCAAAGAACGCAGGTACAAAACTCAACTGAAAAAGAAACGCAGCGATGAATACGAAATAAAAATACGCATGGAACTCGCCTGGCGAAAGCTCCTCGATCGTCCCGATTTCAAAGATTAGTAACTGTTTTTTACCGTTCGTGAAGTTTTCCGACCGTTCGTGAAGTTTATTTGGAGTAGCCTATTTACCCAGCGTACATTTACATCGTATTAACAAACAAACAAAAAATAAAATAAAAACAACCGATTTTTAAACCACGCTCAATAGACTAATTATGAAACTCCCAATCAGAAAAATCGCAAACACTATCGCATTCGCAACGCTCGGAATGCTCGGAATGACAAGCTGTAACAAACTGGCTAACTACCTGCAATATGACCTCGCCATGCAGACAGCCACTGTCAACTTCACCATACCACCCTGCCCTAACACGAACATAGCAGTAGCCGGCAGCCAAACCGTATATTACAACATTGACTCCTTTATAAAGGCCAATACAATGAACACCATGGGTATTGCCAACATCACAAGCGCCAAAGTTGCATCCTGCCAGATAACATTGCTCGATCCCACTACAGCCAACAATTTCGCCAACTTCAAATCATGCACCAGCTCGTTTTATTCCGATGCCGATGCAACACCCTACCAAATGAACATCTCCGACAACCCTGATGTTTATGCAACAAGCTTAACACTCCCTGTAGACACCAGCTCAGAGCTGAAAGGATACCTTACAAACGGGCGTCAATTCACTTACTCGCTCAGCGGCAACCTCCGCAGGCCAACAAAAGACTCCATTCATTGCACCGCAACAATATCATTTAAAGTACATGTACAAGGCATTTAATAATCCTTTGCCCTACTTACTAAACAAGAAGCTAGACTAAATGTGTGAGGCTCCGTTTCTACGGAGCCTTTTTTTAATGCCACTATACCATCACACACTCATCCCGGTATGCAACGGAGATGCCACGGCAATCAATTGCAGTCCACACTGGCAAAAAAACAGAACTAAATACAACCAAAATAATCCCGATTTTGTATCTTCATTGCGCAAAAAAACGAACACATGGAAAACTATATATGGGAGCACGACACCAAAGTCATTTGCGTTAAGGCAGATTCCTTTCCTGCCGGCATCGCTCCTGCATTTCAGCAGTTACATACATCAGTTGGTGCAACAGCAGTCCCAAGACAATACTTGGGACTCTCGCGCCCTGAAAATGGCATCATCACTTACTATGCAGCTACCGTAGAAGCCACACCCGGCGAGGCCGAAAGTGTGGGGCTACCGGTAATAATCCTGAAAAGCGGCAACTACCTGAGCATTTCCATACCAGATTTCATGAAAGAAATTGAAAGCATTGGTAAGGCTTTCACGCTGCTCACCAGCCAACCGGGTCTGGACCCCGAGGGCTATTGCATTGAGCGTTATACCAACGATAAAGACGTGCATTGCATGGTAAGACTTGCATAAACACATAAACATCTAAAACCATGGAAAAACAAACAGCCCCACTAACCGTTGATGCCTATATTGCTGCCCAGCCCGGGGAACACCAGGCTGCCCTGGAGCTCATGCGGGCAACCATAACCGCAGCAGCACCCCTTGCCGAAGAGGTAATAAGCTACCAGATGCCTGCCTATAGGCACCACGGTATGCTTGTTTATTTTGGCGCATTCAAAAACCATTATAGCTTCTTCCCCGGCAACTCAAAAATGATTGCCCAGCAATTTGCCGAAGAACTCGCTGGCTACGACGTCTCGAAAGGTACCATTCGTCTTTCCTACAATAAACCCGTACCCACCGAATTGATTGAAAAAATAGTAAAACAGAGACTCCTTCAAAACGACCTCAAAAACCTCAAAGCCCCCGGTAAAGCAAAAAAGTAAATAGAATACTTACAGCTCCCAAATAGTACTTCATTCCCCTACCCTGATGCCGTCAGGCATCAAATATTTATAGAAACACCGCCCGGCAAAACATCCCGATACCGTAGGTATCGCATGTCATAAACAAAACGCCCCCCTAAAAAATTGCCCAAAATCAACACAAACCTTGATTACCAACAAACTACACCCCGCTCCACTGTCGCAACTTTGTAAGGCAAACAACACAAAACAACCATACGAAATTGATAAAAAGCGCTAAAAAATACCCCGTTTTTACCGTTCGTGAAGTTTTCCGACCGTTCGTGAAGTTTCTCTTGGAAACGCCCTACCCACCGACGTATCTTTACTTCACATTAACAAACACAGTAAAAATTAAATACTTAAACAACTCATTTTTAACCCAAAAAACGCTCTTTTATGAAACATTCTCTCGAATCTCTCCTTAACAAAAGCCCCTTTACTTCCTTTTTCATGATTGAAAAACCAGTTCTTTCCTCACAATGGGCAGCCTCAATGGCTGGCTTCATCCGCATCTTCTGCGGCAGAGGTACGAGCCCATTCGGGCACCCGCCATACCAGCTCAGCCCAATACCGCTGCGCTGCACACAGCCCCCTTAGGTACCGTGTGACAACTCCGACAAATAGCAAAAACCTTTAAATAAACCTTAGTGCGTTAGGACATGTGTGGCCCCATTCAGTGGGGCCTTTCCTTTTTTCATTTACCGTCAGAAAACTCAATAGAAAATATATTACCTAATGGCAATACACCGAAATTAATGCGCGTTTTATGGCGGCTGGAAAAATTTGCCTCCTGCAATTGAAACGATATCGTCTTAGTCTGCAATACCCTCACAGGATTACCATCCTGCAATCCCGGGCTCCATCTCGGCTTCGCAGCTACTGCCCGTAATGCTTCTTCATCAATTGCCGGACAAATATATTCTATTCGCTCTAAGGCTCATCTCTATTTTTGGGGGTGGAAAGTTACACAAATTCTTGTAGCCTAAACAGGCATTAAATATTTTCAGTAGGATATCTAAAGTTGCAATAGCTTTGTGGAAAGGGAATTCTTTATTGTATAATTTGCAATAGACATGAAAATACACGGAAAATATTTAATAATCAGGCACTCCATCCGTGAACCAATCACGGATGCAAAAGATAGTTACCGCCAGCTATTAACACCAGAGGGCATTGAACTCGCAAAAACATTAGGCGAGACCGTATCTCTGTATTCAGATACATTCACTTTTTTTCATAGCCCCGTTCCAAGATGTGAGCAAACGGCAACATCTATAAAAGACGGAATAGAAATAAATGCCAAACAAACAGTCGATATTAAACCGTTTGACCCTCTCAAAGGTTTCTTTTACCGGAATTGGGATTATTGTGCAGAATTGATGAACACGCGAGACTTTACTAAAAAGTGGTTTGCAAACGAAATACCGCCTGAATTTATAATGCCAATTAAGGAGGCAGGAGAAATGATGCTTAATGAGATAACAAGTATCAAAGACGACAACACCACTAAGATATTTATTACCCACGATTGGAATATTTTTTGTTTGAGGTCTCTTTT
>CAILMA010000148.1 GCA_903835145.1 uncultured Bacteroidota bacterium | reverse complement strand
TACTAAAAAGCACCGCAATCCACATCGGGCCAGAGCACTAATTACTAACTACTTACGATTAAGTACTTACTACTTACTACTTTCTACTTTCTACTTACTACTTACTACTACTTCTTGTAAACTTTCACAGAAAAGGTAAAATCCTGCAGCTTTGTGATTTGCTGTTCGCGGGAGAGATAGCTTAATTTGTTGGACTTTGGCAGGTGCAGATTGTTATCACTCAGCAAGGGGTGAATCAACTCGTTCAGTTCTTTAGAACTTACTGCATAGGTGTTAGCTTCTTCAGGGCCACTGATGGCGGTGAGCAAGCCAATTACATTACCCTGAGCATCCATTACCGGAGAGCCGCTTTGGCCATGGCCTGCAGGCAGGTCAAGCGTATATTGCTGGTCGTTGCCATTGAAGCCATTCTTAGAGCTTATATAGCCCTCGCTATACACGGCATCGTCTTTAGGATACCCAAGTGTAAAGATCCGCGCACCCAGCGTTGACTTGCCTGTAACAAAGGTATAAGGCACATCGCTTTTACTGAACTTGAAGTTTTTCTTTTCTACCTTCAGAATTGCGATGTCGGTTGCTTCGTTATAATTTACCAGTATTGCTTTATAATACTTGTCGTCGTTGCACTCAATATAAACAGAGTCAAATTTGCCTTTGTTGATAACGTGATATGCAGTTGCGAAATAACCATCGTTGGTAATGGCAAAGCCGGTACCTGTGAAACGCACTTCTGATGGAGGAGGGGTATTTTTCTTCTTAATAGAATCTATAATGGCATTTTGCTCATTTTGCTGAGCCTGTAGCCTTGCCTGCCCTTTCTTAATATGCTCTACCTCGCGGCTTATGGTGCTGTACTGAGATTCGCTTCTGCGGGAAGAGTCGATGAATATACCTACACCTACAAACGAAGTAACAAGAGCCACCCCTGCGGCTATAGCTGTAGTGCGCCAGAAATGCGGTGGCATCTGGAAAATTCTTGCTTTTGTCGCAACCTTGGGGGCTGCTTGTGCACTATGAATAGCTCCTACTAATGAGCGGAATTTTTGCTGACCACCTGCAGCGTGCAGCGAATTTATCAGGTTTACATTCTCGTTAAACTCATTGGCAAAGGCTGAATCGGTACCTAATCTTTTCTTCAGTAATACTGTTTCTTCAGGTGATAGTGTTCCCGCAATCCAGGCCTCAGCAACTTCCCATAAATTATTAGCATTCATACATTCTTCTATTTAGCCTGCATGCCGTAGAATAGTTTTCGAAGGCGTGTAAGGCATTTATATTTTTGTGTTTTGGCATTTTCAGGGTTCGTATACCCAAAATCTGCCGCTATCTGAGCCATGCTGTTATCTTTATGATAATAGGCATGTAATAAAGATCTGCAAGGTTCCCCGAGCTGGTCAAGCGCATTGTTGAGTTGATCAAAATGGGTCTCCCGCTCTTCGTGTACCTTAATATCGTCAAAATAAGAAGGGGCATTGTCTTCGTTCTCATCCTCTGTTGCATCAAATAGCCTTATGGGGTTCTTCTGCTGCTTCTGTAGCCTCTTGTACCATAGGTGTTTGCTTATCGCAAACAAATAAGTACCAACGTTACAGGTAAGTCTGAAATCAGGACTTTGCGCCTTTTCGAACAATACAACCATTGCTTCCTGAAAAATGTCGGCGGCATCATCACTATCGCAGTTATTCTTTATTAACCAACCATTAATAATTTGGAACTGCTGCTTATATATGAGTTCTGTAGCTGCCCGCCCACCGTTAGCCAGTTCTTTTAAAAGCTGTTGTTCGTTATTTGTGGCGTTGTACACTCGTTAATACTCTTTTAAGAAAAAAGTAACCCATCGCAGGGGAATTATTTGAAATGAAACAGGGTTTCATGGAGAAACAATAATCATAGCGCCCGGGCCAGGCATTGTATTATTTATCGCTCTTTACACCAAAGGTAGGGCAAAAATAAATTTTAGCAGAAGGCTTTTTGGGCTATTTTAATTTACAATTTATACCGCTCGCACTAAGTGTAATATTCACAAATGCATTGCTACTTTAGTGACGGGGCAACAACTGCCTAATCAATAGGCTCCATACCCGATGCAGCTTAAAATGACCGTCGGGACGTTTATTTTTGTTGCATGACTTGCCAGCGGGTAGGTTAATTCGATATTATTATTGAGGCACCGCCTCGCATGGAAAGCATAATAGCCGTTGGAAAGCACTATTTTTGAGTAAAAAAAGGGGATGTTAAACTTATATTTCCTTAATAAAAATCAAATTGCCATTTTTTCAAATTAAATCCTATCTTTGCACACTCAAAAAGTGTCGTTTATTTAAAAATTTTGATGCAAATGTCTCATTTTACAGCTGAAAAGAAAGCAAACATTTTTAAAACCTTCGGTGGACAGGAAACAAATACTGGATCTATCGAAGCCCAGATCGCTATGCTCACAGAGCGTATCAATCATATTTCCGGTCACCTTAAAAGTAACAGGAAAGATTTCTCCACAAACCGTGGCCTTATGGTAATGGTTGGTCGCCGCAAACGCTTATTACAGTACCTGAGCCACAACAACCTCAGTTCTTACCGTTCATTGATTGAAAAATTAGGTATCCGTAAGTAATCGATTGTACGTCCCAACTGTTCCCAACTATACAGTTGGGAATTGTTTTTTTATGACCTAATAAATTTTAATGTATGATTCCAAGTCCAGTTTCCACGTCCTATAAATTAGCTGACGGACGAGAAATATCAATAGAAACCGGCAAAATGGCCCGTCAGGCTGACGGAGCTGTTGTAGTGCGTATGGGTGACTGTATGATACTTGCAACAGTGGTTGCTAATCAGGATGCTAAGCCAGGCCAGTCTTTTTTCCCTCTTACCGTTGATTATCAGGAAAAATTTGCTTCTGCCGGTCGTATACCCGGTAGTTTTTTTAAGAGAGAAGCCCGCCTTAACGATTACGAAATACTTACTTCCCGCTTAATAGACAGGGCACTCCGCCCACTGTTTCCGGAAGACTATTTTTGTGAAGTGCAGGTATTGGTTACTCTTATTTCTTCTGATGCCGAAGTAATGCCTGATGCTATGGCATGCCTCGCTGCATCAGCTGCTCTTGCTGTTTCTAATATACCTATCCAGGAAATTATTTCAGAAGTTCGCATCGGTCGTGTTAACGGCGAGTTTATCATAAACCCAACCCGTTCACAACTTAAAGAAGCTGACCTTAATATTATAGTAGCTGCCACCGACAAGAACATTATGATGGTGGAAGGCGAAGCACAGGAGTGTGATGAAGCAAGCCTTATAACTGCTATTGAGCTGGCTCACGAAGCCATTAAAGAGCAGGTAAAACTGCAGGAAGCACTCAGGGAAAAAATAGGCAGCCCTGCTAAGCGCGAGTATACTAAACCTTATACCAATGCTGAACTGGAAGCTCATATTGAAGCTTTCGGCAAAGAAAAAATATATGCTGTTGCAAAAGCTGCCCTTGGCAAGCACGAGCGCGGCGACGCCTTCAAAGCAATACGCAAGGAATACGAAGTAAGCATAAAAGGCACTCCGAATCCTGAAACAGGTGAGTTCGATGAAGCCTACCCTGCCAATGTCATCAAATCTGAAGATGCTGCATTGATAGGTCATTACTTCCACGATCTGGAAAAACAAGTGATTCGCGATATGATGCTCGAAGAGCGTGTGCGCCTCGATGGCCGCAAACTCGATGAGGTTCGCCCGCTTACAATGGAAGTTGATCCATTGCCATCACCACACGGTTCTGCACTGTTTACTCGTGGAGAAACACAATCTTTAACTACTGTTACACTTGGTACTGTTGATGATGAGCTTTTATCAGAAACAGCTGCTACCAGCGACTATGTAAAATTCATGCTTCATTACAACTTCCCTCCTTTCTCTACAGGCGAAGTGAAGATGATGCGCGGACAGAGCCGCAGGGAAGTAGGCCATGGCAATCTTGCTATGCGAAGCCTGAAGCAAATGTTGCCTGCCGAATATCCTTACACTGTAAGGGTGGTATCTGATATCCTTGAGTCTAACGGTTCGTCTTCTATGGCTACTGTTTGCGCCGGTTCTCTGGCACTTATGGATGCTGGTGTGCCGTTCCCTAAACACGTAAGTGGTGTGGCTATGGGTCTTATCTCCGGCAGCAACGGAAAGTTCGCTGTACTTACCGATATCCTCGGCGATGAAGATCACCTCGGTGATATGGACTTCAAAGTTACAGGTACCCGCGATGGTATCTGCGGTATACAGATGGACATTAAGTGCGACGGTCTGAGCATGGAAATCATGTTCCAGGCACTGGAGCAGGCTAAAAGAGGCAGAATGCACATTCTCGATGCCATGTACACTTGCATACCTCAGCACCGTGATGACCTGAAACCTCAGGCACCAC
>CAILMA010000147.1 GCA_903835145.1 uncultured Bacteroidota bacterium | reverse complement strand
CATTCGCTACATAGTTCTTTGGGGCAATCACTGTTTTATTCCATAATTTTGTTCCATTATACCAAAACAATATGGAAACTATACTGCCCGGGCAGGTATTTGCACGCCAGCAAGAAATCACCTCACTTTTTCTTCAGGAAATAGACAAGCATCTGCTCGATATTGTTGCGGGCCGAACCGATGAGATGTTTGAGATCCGCGATCTCGCACAAATTCTGCACGTGCACCCAACCCACCTGAGCAATACTATAAAGCAAGCTACCGGCTAGGCGCCTTGTTTCTTTTTTGAAGAGAAGATACTGGATATCGCAAAAGGCATGCTTCAGAAAAATGAAATGTCCATCAGCCAGATAGCGACTACACTTACCTACGACCCTTCGAACTTCACCAAGTTCTTTAAAAAATTCACAGGTTCTACTCCAAAACAGTACCGCGAGCAATTTCTGCTGCGTGTGTTTACTCCCAATACAGAAACTGTCACCAATTAAAAGGAACTACTCACCATTTATACTTAACTACTCACCATTTTTGAGGGTTACCTACCATATACCTTTGCTTCATAAAATTTAGAAAACACTAAACGAATATGAAACAGAACAAAATAGCATTGGTTACCGGCGGTAGTCGTGGTTTGGGCAAGGACATGGCAATAAATCTGGCTAAAAAAGGCCTGGACGTCGTGATCACCTACAATAGTCGCAGCGATGAAGCTGCAAAAGTAGTTGAGGAAATAGAAAGATTGGGCAGGAACGCAATTGCCCTGCAGCTCAATGTTGCAGAGAGCGGCAGCTTCGATGATTTTTTTGAAACACTGTTGCAAGCCATGAAACAGAAATTCAATGCCGATAAATTCGATTTTCTCGTTAACAACGCAGGCGTAGGGCTCACTACACCATTTACAGATACCACAGAAGCGCAATTCGACAACCTTGTAAATATCCACTTCAAAGGACCTTATTTCTTCACCCAAAAGGCACTTAAACTTATGGACGATGGCGGCGGTATAGTTAATATCTCTACCGGACTTGCACGTTTTGCACTTCCCGGGTATTCTGCTTACTCTTCTATGAAGGCTGCTATGGAAAACCTCACTAAGTACCAGGCCAAAGAGCTCGGTGCAAGGCGCATACGGGTGAACATTGTAGCACCGGGTGCTATCGCAACTGATTTTAGCGGCGGTGTTGTGCGCGACAATCCTCAGGTGAATGGATATATAGCGTCCCAAACTGCACTCGGCAGGGTAGGGCACGCCGATGATATCGGCAGTGTAATAGCCTTTCTATGTACCGACGATGCGAAGTGGGTAAACGCCCAGCGCATCGAAGTTTCCGGCGGGCAAATGCTTTAATGGCCTGTACAAAATAATTAAAAATGCCGCGTCCCAGTTGATGGGCGCGGCATTTTTAGTGATGAACATTGTAAATATTATAAGCGGAAAAGCAGAGCCATAATAACTCTGTCTTCTGTTTTTACAAGGTCTGGTGCCCATCCGGTTGTAAGTGGAGATGTGGTATAGCCGGTTGGCGAGGTTACACCACCTGCACCAGCAAAATAAGGCACATTTGCTTCCCTGTGCACATATTCTATCCGGAATTCAAAATTCTGATTAGGCATCCAGCTCAGGTTTGTTGAGCAATCCCAACCAGTAAAGTTGTCGCCGGGATTTTCTGTAAAGGGATGTGTGCCCAATGTCTGAGTAGGATTGGCCGGGTTCGGCAATGGGCTTGCATCGCCCGTTGGCGCCAGCACCAGGTATCGGCCCGGGTTGGTCATCCATCCACCGCCTACGCACCAGGCAAGTTTGTTTTTAGCAAACCAAATGCGGTTGTAGAACATTACACTTGTAAAATACTGAGCAGGTCCCTTTGTAGCGTCGCTGTTAAAGCCATTCACGCCGTCACCTTGCTCAAAACCGATGTCACCAGTAAGGGTGAATGCCGCGCGTGTTATGCCCTTGCCCTTCGGATGGTTGTAATAACGGAAAAGGAAGCTATTGTCAGAATGGAAGCGCTTACGGCCAGGCAATCCTGCCGCATCACTACCGAAATAATCATTGGTCAATAATTTTATGTTTTCCTTAGGGCACCACGTAAAGTTGCCGCCCACGCCCGGCATGTTGTTAAACATACCATAGCTCTGCCAGCCATTAATGAGCCATAATTCAACTTTTACCGTGTTTGACGGGAATATCTGGCAACGGATACCATTAAAAAACCATGGTGTATTGTCACTTGTGAAGGACGCCTGGTATTCCCAGTTTTCTTGTTGGTAATAGGAGTTAAGCCCAACATAAGACATGAACATACCCCCATCAATATTAATGCCATGTAAGGCATTAAAGTGATAGCCGGCATATGCCTCACTTATATAACGATACACATTGTCAAGTTGATACTGCCCGCGGTATACGCTAAGGTCGTTGCGGGGAATCAATGTTGTGCGGGTACCAAACTGAGTCATAATACGCCCCCGGGCTCCATTGTAATAAAAGTCGCCGCCAATATTGGCCGCCGAAACTTCCATTTCGTTATTGCGCGCCAGTGCTGTTGACCCTACCACCGTGTGGTCGTTCGGGTTCGCGAAGGAATACGTGGCATTGGCATCTACCATTATACATGGCGTGAAATACTTACCCTGCAATACCGACGAATCTCTGCGGTCAGCGCCGTTTTGCCAGGTCATGTCCATCCCTTCAAAAGGTACCTGCGAGCATACCTTTTTGGGCGCAGGTGTGTCCTTGTTCTCCTCCCCGGGAGCCTGGGCCATCGCCATGCCGGAGACGAGAAAGGCGGCCGAAGCCAGAAGTAAAGTTTTGTTCATTTTGTTCATTTGTGTGTGTTGAAGTGTTAATGAATAATGAAAAGAACGTTAAATCTAATGATAAAAGCTTTACTTTTCAAGTACTTAAAATTAAAAAGCCCCGCAGATTCAGTTTTTTCTGAATCTCCGGGGCAAGTTGGT
>CAILMA010000146.1 GCA_903835145.1 uncultured Bacteroidota bacterium | reverse complement strand
TGCACTACCGGTTCCGTTGGAGACGCTCCATGAGCCCCCAGCAATGGAATCAGTAAGTGTTGTTGCCACACCAGTACAAATACTACTGCTTCCAGAGATAAGACCAACCGGAGTACTTACAGACAAACCAGCAGTGGAGCTGCAAGTTCCTAAGGTATAGGATATTGTGGTGGTGCCTGAGCTCAAAGCCGTTAGCTCGCCTGTAAATAAATCGATTGTTGCTAAAGATGCATCGCTGGTTGACCACGTACCACCTTCAAGTGAATCGAAATAATTTGACATGTCACCCGGGCAGAGCATAGCTGCACCGGCAATGGCGGTTGGTGCGGTGTTAACTGTAACTGAACTAAAAGCACTGCATGAGCCAATAGAATATGTGATGATGGAATAGCCGGCGGTAAGTCCAGTAAGGATGCCTGTCGCCGCATTGATTGTTGCAATGCCGGTGTCACTGGTTGTCCAGATGCCACCTGAAACTGAATTTGAAAGAGCGGTTATGGCCCCCTCACAAACACTTGACGCACCAACGATGGCAGCGGGAGCGTTGTTAACTGTAATATCATAGGAAGCAGAGCAACTGCCAATCGTATAATAAGTAGTCACAACGCCCGGATTGATGCCGGTAACAACTCCTGATGAATTGATGCTGGCCGAGCCTGAGCCACTTATGACAGACCACGAACCGCCGCCAGTAGCCTCAGAGAGTGCGGTAGTGAGGCCAGAACAAACTGACGATGCGCCGCTTATAGCTGCAGGCGCAGTAGTAACTGTAACTGCCTTATAGGTAGCACATGATGACAAGGAATAAGTAATAACAGCGAAGCCCGGTGAAACCGCTGCAACTAAGCCTGTGGCGCTATTGACAGTTGCTACAGTAGTTGCATTGCTGCTCCATGTACCGCCTGATGTGCTGCTTGTGTAGGAGGAAGAAGTTCCTGAACAAACTGAAGAAGACCCGCTGACGGCAGCAGGCATAGCATTAACAGTAAATGTACCGGTGGCTGGTGAGCCACAACCGGTAGCATAGGATATAGTGACGGCACCAGCGGTGATTCCCGTTACAGACCCTGAAGCAGGATTTACCGAAGCAACACTTGTTGCGCTACTGCTCCAGGTGCCGCCCGCAACGCCATTGCTTAAAGCTGACATACTACCCTGACATACCGATGTGGCACCGGTAATACTCGTTGGTGCAAGTGTTACCGTTACTTTCAGCGCCGAAGAACTGGTGAGACTGCCGGTAGTATTGCAAGTGCCGGTGCCTGTCCAGGTAATAACGCAGTAATAATAGGTAGTGCCCGTGCTTGCAGTGGGTGGGGTGAAGCTAACATTACCCGTTGCGGAAGTGGCACAAGAAAACGTCGAGGAGCTAACAAATGTGCCGCCCGATGTGGAATTATAAATGTTTTTGTACCAGCTTGCAGTAATTGTAGTACCCGCAGGTGAACCTGTGCCGGTATTGCAGGTATTGTAGGTAAACACAACCGGACCGGCAGTTGCCCCCTGGCAATAGACGCCGGCGCCCAGAAATGAACTGCTGCCCGAAGGTGTATAAATAACTGCTGCCATCGATTGTATAGCCCAAAGGCAAAGGAACGTTACAAGTAGACTTTTTTTCATATACTTTTGATTTTGACAGTTTTGCAAATTGTTTTTTCCCTATTTCATGCCTGTAATAAAAGTCTATGCTATGTAGCATCGGCACCATTAATTACCTGACAAAAATAAAAGTAGGAGTAGCCCTATTTACAAACGGCAGTCAAAGTGGTAGTTGATTCTCGTCAACCAGACAAATACGTGATGCGGGTAAAAAAATACCTTGCCTTATTTCCTTTAGTATCAATATTTTTGCACCTTTAGGAAGTAATCGTTTAAATGGCAGAACAAGAAGAATTTTCCGGGCTGGGCTCGGTGATGATAAATGACATGTACGAGGGCTGGTTTTTAGATTATGCCAGCTATGTGATATTAGAGCGTGCCGTACCGGCAATAGAAGATGGACTGAAGCCAGTACAGCGCCGCATATTTCACGCCATGAAGGAGATGGATGATGGTCGCTTTAATAAAGTAGCCAACATTATAGGGCAAACCATGCAATACCATCCTCATGGCGATGCCTCCATTAATGATGCTATAGTGGGCATGGGTCAGAAAGACCTGATGATTGAGACTCAGGGTAACTGGGGCGACATACGCACCGGAGACCCTGCGGCTGCACCAAGGTATATAGAAGCGCGCCTTTCAAAGTTTGCACTTGAAGTGGCGTTTAATGCCAAAACAACCGAATGGCAGCTCAGCTACGATGGTCGCAAAAACGAGCCTGTAACGCTGCCCATGAAGTTCCCGTTGTTGCTTGCACAGGGCACAGATGGTATAGCTGTGGGGCTAAGCTCGAAAATCTTGCCCCATAACTTCTGTGAAATATTGGATTGTGCTATAAAACACCTGAAGGGAAAGAAATTCGAACTATTTCCTGATTTCCTGCACGGGGGCATGGTAGATGTAAGCAATTACAACGACGGAGCACGTGGTGGTAAGGTAAGAGTGCGGGCGAAAATAGAAGAAGTAGACAAAAAGACGCTGGCGATAAAGAGCGTACCCTATGGCATAACCACATCGACCCTTGTAGACAGCATACTCAAGGCTAATGACACAGGTAAAATAAAGATAAAAAGTGTAACGGATAATACGGCAAAGGATGTAGAACTAACCGTGCTGCTGCCTCCGGGTGTAGATACCGGCCAAACTATTGATGCCCTGTATGCATTTACCGATTGTGAAATATCTATTTCTCCTAATGCCTGCGTGGTTATGGGCGATAAGCCGCACTTTATGGGTGCAAGTGACTTGCTGCGGCATAGCGTGGCCCACACCAAGGCACTGCTGCTCAGGGAACTGGAGATAAAACTTGGGGAGCTCAATGATGACTGGCACTACTCATCGCTGGAAAAGATCTTCATTGAAAACAGGATATACCGGGACATAGAAGAAGAGACAACTTGGGAAGGCGTGTTAAATGCCATAGACCGTGGTTTGGACCCATTTAAGCCATTGCTGAGGCGCGTTGTAACAACGGAAGACATAGTAAAATTAACGGAAATAAGAATTAAGCGAATATCGAAGTTTGACTCTTTTAAGGCAGATGAACATATACGTGGTGTAGAAAATACGATAGCGGAAGTTAAAAACCATATTGAGCACCTGAATGAATATGCCATAAACTACTATGAAACCTTGCTGAAAAAATATGGCAAGGGACGTGAACGGCAGACAGAAATAAGGCCATTTGAGACCATACAAGCCAATACTGTTGCTATTGCTAACACCAAGCTCTATGTAAATAAAAAGGAGGGCTTTATAGGTACCAGTCTTAAAAAAGATGAGCTTGCCTTTGATTGTTCGGACCTGGATAACATTATCATCTTCAGGAAGGATGGTACGATGCTGATAACGAAGGTTGCAGAAAAGACTTTCGTAGGAAAGGACATTATACATATTGCCATTTTCCAGAAGAATGATGAGCGCACGACCTATAACATGTTGTATATGGATGGCAAAAGCGGGATCACTTATGGTAAGCGCTTTAATGTAACAGGTATAACACGCGATAAAGAATATGACCTTACCAAGGGCAACAGCGGCAGCAAGGTGCTTTACCATACTGCGAACCCTAATGGTGAGGCAGAAACGATAACCATAACCCTATCACCGGGCAGCAAGGCAAGGATAAAGACGCTGGATTTCAGCTTTGAAGACCTTGAAATAAAGAACAGAAGCGCAGGCGGTAACCAGGTAACCAAGTACCCCGTAAAAAGCATACGGTTTAAAGAAAAAGGAAGGTCTACCCTATCTGCACTGAAAATTTGGTATGATGATACTGTTGGCCGACTGAATAAAGATGGAGTTGGTATGTTGCTGGGACGCTTTGACGAGAAGGACAAGATTATTGTTTTTTATAAGGATGGGACTTATGAGCTTACCGACTATGAACTAACCAACCGCTACGACATAGACAGTATAGTTTTAATTGAGAAGTTCCAGCCCAAGAAGGTGATTACGGCGATATACTTCGATGCGAAGTCTAAGCATTTCAATGCAAAACGCTTCCTGATTGAGAGCCAGACCCTTAAAAATAAATATACTTTTATAAAAGAAGGTGA
>CAILMA010000145.1 GCA_903835145.1 uncultured Bacteroidota bacterium | reverse complement strand
GTGTAAGCAAGAAAGATCATGCATGTATAGAACATAACCTGCACATGATTATTACCAGCTAAAAGAGCCATGGGCAACGCAAATAAAGCGGCACCATAAAGGCGCTTTCCATTAAAAATGAGCAGGAGACCGGCAAGTGCCGCAGGAAGATACCCGAGGGACAATGCCTGAGTTTCGTGGCCTGCTGTGACAATCACAACGTTGAAAGTGGTAAAACCATAAGCAATTGCCCCGGCAACAGAAAGCCACTTATTCACCTTGAGTACGCGCAGCAATATGTAGAAGCCAAGCAGGTAAACAAAAAAGAAATAAGCCGGTTTTCCTAATGCCTGAATCAAAGATTGGGCATAACCTACATAGTTGGTAGTGGAGGCTCCGATATAGGTTGTGAAAGTTGGCATGCCACCGTACATACTGTTTGACCAGAGGACGTCCTTGCCAGTGCTTTCGTGATAAGTAATGGCTTCATGGGCCATGCATTTCCATTGTATGTTGTCAGCTTCTGACAGTACTTTCCCCTTTAACTGAGGAAAACAAAACAACAAGGAAATAAGAGCAAAAATAAATACTACAGAACCTTCTTTAAGAAATTTCATGATTTAGAAACAGGGGTTATCAGGATTCAAAGCAATTAAAATAATAAATATCGAAATCGACATTTACCTGATCAAAATATGAATGCCCGTTTACTGAGATTCCCCAATTTCAGCAAACAAATTATATTGATTGTTCGACAGGTGATCATGTGTAAAAATAGTAGTGGGTTATAGATTGACTAAACCAAAGGTAGAAATAATGACCACAAAAACATGTCGGAATAAAGCATATTTTTTTAATAAATGCTACTACATTGACTTTCAATAGACCAATGCAAGATATTTAAAATAGAAAAAGGTCATCGGGGAAAACTAACAATGTTCAAATTACACAAAGACTATCGCGTAAAAAGACCCATAAACAAATGACCTTAAATCACGTTGCTCATGGGTCTAATACATGGCTTGAAAGCTAAACAAAATTATTTTTCATAACATGGATGCTTTTGAGCCGATGATTAAACACAGGTAAGTATTATATGTTGTCTAAAACACTATCAATCGGTCATGTAGTACGAAAAAAAAATAAAATGGAACAGGAAATCGTTAGAAAACTCTAAAAATGTGGAAATAGAAAATGCGATGTGGCTATTTGTGGCGCAGGTAAATCCAGGCATCAGGTTACCGCATGCTGTAAAATAATTTTATTCCGAAGGAGCGGTGAAAACAGCAGCACGAACGCCCTGTGTGTAAGTGACGCGTGAAAATTTCGTTGTTGCTTTAAAAATGATAAAAAGGAAATAAAGGCTAAACATCAATTACTGCTCATTTTCAACCAGTGTAGGGTTGGAATCAAGTACCATATAGTTGGGAGCCACTACCACAGGTTCGGCGTTAAAACTCCCGACATTGTACCTATCCCCCGATTGACTGTCTGCAACAACGGCCGCCCCAGCATTGCGCACATGGACGCCATTAGCAAAAAAAGAAGCATAATTTGGTGAGCTTGCTGCTTTCCTATATGCACACACCAATACCGTGATTGTAAGCACAGACACAATGACTATTTGCACTTTATGCATCATAGATTTTTCATTAAGTGTTCAAATCTATTCAAAAAAAACTGAAAAATATACAACTACAGAATTTTTTTTTCAACAATGCAATAAATAGTACAACTATAAAATACGATTTTACAAATCAAAGACAAATGCCGGCCTTTAGCCTTGTTTTGATGCTATAAAATATTATTTCCCAGGGTTTAACATTAGCTCTTTTATGTACTTAACGGGGGCACTACCATAACTTAAGAACTGCTCATGAAATTTCTTTAAATCGAATGTACCCTGCTGGCGCGCTTTCATTGTTTCGCGAAGCTCACATATCTCAGTGTAACCTGTAAAATAGCAGCACAGTTGTACCTGCGTTACTGAAACTCTTTTCCACTTGCCTTCCGCCTCCGTTTTTTGCTGGAAAGCCTGCTCAGTAAGGAATTTGATTGCTTCTGCCTGACTCATGTTTTGGGTATGTACTTTGTAATCGAGTATAGTATTGCAGGTACTGCGGAGGTTCCACTTGTAGTACATGAGCCACATTTCTGGTGATGCTTCTTTTGAATCAATACCATTATCGCCATCATATCCATTTTCAAGCATCATAAGTTCTGAATACACGGCCCAACCTTCCACCATGGCGTTGTTGCTGAGAATTGATTTGATAATACTTGGCGCCTGATTGGCATAAACCAACTGCGTGTAATGGCCGGGGATAGCCTCATGGATATTCAGAATCTGCAGGATATAGTGATTGTATTCGCGCAGGTAGCTTTCAGCCTTATCAGCGTCCCAACCATCGAGGCTGCCAACATTGTAGTAGGTATTGCCATTTTTATCGTAAGGGCCGGGAGCGTTGATAGATGCACCCGCAACGCCGGCCATATAATCGGGCTCCCGACGAACCACAAGGGGTTTTGACGGGTCTATATAAATAAGGTTCTTTTTCTCTATAAACTTAACGAGTGTGGGTAGTTGGTTTTCAATCGCAATCTGAAAAGAATCTGGTGAAACATGCTTTTTAGACAGGGCATCAATCATTTGCCCTATAGCCAGCATATCGTCTTCAGGCATAGGAACTGAAGAGAAATACTTAGGCCATAGTTTTTCAGTGATGCGGTACATCTTACGCAACAATTCATTTTTGTGCTGTTCGGCTTTTGCAAATATCTGGTCTGCCGTAGAGCCAGACTGAATTTCGAAATTGAACTTCTGATTGTATAGATCTTTACCCAGGCGGAAACTCCGCGGGGTTTTGTTATCAAGATTTTTAAGCCAATTCACATAGTCTTTTATAGCGGCGATGCAGATAAGTGCCCTTGTATGAATCTGTTCTTTTTCCTGGCTGCTGAGGC
>CAILMA010000144.1 GCA_903835145.1 uncultured Bacteroidota bacterium | reverse complement strand
GCAGCCACTGCGTTTTCTGATATATCAAGCCCCAGTACTTTTTTCGCACCGTAGTGTGCTGCATGTATAGAGAAGGTACCTGTGTAGCAAAACGCCTCAAGCACATCTGCTCCTTTTACTATATGCTCTATGGCTCTGCGGTTATCTTGCTGGTCAAGGAAATATCCGGTCTTTTGGCCATTCTCTATATCAACATGAAACTTCAGGCCATTCTCATTTATGATAATCTGCGTGTCAAACGGCTCCGATAAAAAACCTTTTTGCTGCTTCATTCCTTCAAGCTCCCGCACTGGCACATCGTTGCGCTCATATATGCCCCTCGGCTTAAATATTCGTTCCAATGCCTCTACTATGGCACCCTTCCAGATGTCCATGCCCAGCGCCAGCGTTTGTACTACAAAGTAGTCGTTGAATTTATCAATGATCAATGCCGGAAGCGAATCAGCCTCTCCAAAAATCAACCTGCAATTTTCTACGTATCCTAAGCGCTTGCGGTAATCCCACGCTTCTTTTATACGGTTATAAAAAAAGCCTTCATCTATCTTCTCATTTTTATGCCGGGTCATCAACCGTATCCTTATTTGCGACGCAGGATTTACATATCCTTTGCCCACAAACGACCCATTGTAAGAGTACACTTCTACTATTTCTCCGGGCTCACAAGTACCTTCTGTATCACCCAGTTCATTCGCGAAAATCCAGGGGTGGCCATTAATAACCCTGTCGCCGATTTTCTTTCTCAAAAAAAATTTTGCCATTGGGCAAAGTTAATCGAGTTATACCGCTATGCCTATAAAACCCATAACAAAATTTCAACCTGATATCACATTCCTCGCCTACACCATATCTGCGTTGGAGGATTTGGCAAATAAATTTAGACAACTAAAGTCGATGAAAAATTGCAGAAATAAGCAAAAATTAAGGTGAAAATCACCACCCTGCGGCACGCCGCAGACATCGATCTCGTACTCGTTTGTAACGAGTATGCCACGGCACGGCGTTTGCAACGCCCGTCAAAATACCGATCCTTCCGTTGTACTTCGGACAAACTCGCATTATCCTACCGCATTGCCCCACACCCACATACAGAAGGAATGCTCACATCCTCACAGCATCCCAAAAATAACCTGAACACCACCCTGCGGCACGCCGCAGACATCGATCTCCCTCGCCACTTGTCGAGAGGGCCGGGGTGAGGTCCCACAAGGGGTATGCGACAATTTGAAATGTGCCCCCTTCGAAGGAAATTTCAGCTCATTTATTTTTTTTCGCGTAGGTTTGTTACAGTAAATTACTGGCTATGTGCATCCGCATCTCTACATTTCTCCTTGCTGCAATTGTTGTTTCACAACCTGCTTCCGCTTTCAAAAAATCGGAAAAAAAAGTCGCAAAACAACTTAAAGCTGACATCTCTTATCTGGCATCTGATGCGCTGGAGGGTCGGCGCACCGGTACCGAAGGAGAACATAAAGCTGCCGACTACATAGAGAACAGGTACAAGGAAATTAAAATAGGCCCGTACAAAAATCAGTATCGCTACCCTTTCCATTTTACCTATGGCCGCGAAATTGTTGCTACAAGTTCAGTTTCCATCAATAATGTAAAGATGGTCCTGAACGATGATTTCTTCCCGCTTCCATTCAGTGCCACCAAAAAAGTTTCAGGTGAAGTGCTGCCCGATGTTACTGAGCAGGGAAATATATGGCTGATGCCCCTGTTCACCGATCAGGATCAGGCTAATGACCCGCATTTCGACTGGGAAAAGAACATTTACGAAATGGCACGGGAAGCAAAAAAAGGTGGCGCGTCCGGAGTGTTGTTTTTTGATGGTTTCGGCAGCAAAAGCGACCCGTCGTACAACAAACAATCCGAAAGCGAAACGCTTGACATTCCCGTTGCTTTCCTTAAACACAGTGCTTACGAAAAATACGTTAAGCATACCAACATTAAAACAGGCATACCTATTCAGCTCAATATAGCTGTGAAAAAGTCTGACAGAACAGGCACCAATCTCGCTGCTTACGTCGATAACAGAGCCAGGTATACGGTTGTAATCGGCGCCCATTACGATCACCTGGGCTATGGCGAAGACAACAATAGCCTCTACGCCAATGCCGCAAAAGAACACGCGATACACCATGGCGCAGACGACAATGCAAGTGGCACAGCAGCACTCCTCGAGATTGCAACATGGGTTAAAAACAATAAGCTGCGTAACTACAATTACCTGTTCCTCAATTTTTCAGGCGAAGAACTCGGGTTGTATGGTTCAAAGGCATTTGTTCAGGACCAAAAAATTGATAGCGCAAATATCGCCTACATGTTGAACCTTGATATGGTGGGAAGACTAAACGATAGTACACATGCATTAAGTGTGGGTGGCGTAGGTACATCTCCTGTTTGGGGCGATGTAATTAAAATGGCGGGCGATGATTTTAAAATTATTATCGATAGCTCTGGCGTTGGCCCTTCAGACCATACCAGCTTTTACAATGCAGGCATCCCCGTTTTGTTCTTTTTCACAGGAACTCACAAAGACTACCATAAGCCAAGCGATGTAGCGGACCTCATCAATTACCCCGGCGAGGTGAAGGTGATGAAATACGCCGAAAGCGTAATCGCTAAAATGGACAAAGAAAATGTAAAACCAAAATATACGGTCACTAAAACTACCAGTACTGGCGGCAGGTCCAAGTTCAAAGTGAGCCTCGGCATTATGCCCGATTATACCTATCAGGATGGAGGTTTAAGGGTTGATGGCGTTAGTGATAATCGCCCCGCAGCAAAGGCCGGATTAAAAAAAGGCGACATCATCACTCAGCTTGGCGATGTTACCGTTCAAAGCATGCAAAGCTATATGGAAGCGCTCGGCAAGTTTGTCCCCGGCGATAAAACTATAGTAAAAATAAAGAGGGATGGTAAAGAAATGTCGCTGCCGATAGAACTCTACAAATAAAAAAAACTTCAGCATCCGCCGTTATCTTTTTTCATCATCGGCAAATTGCTTGTGTGAACAATATCAAATAAAAAAATGTCCCGAACCTTTCGCAGGTTGGGACATTTTTTTATTATTCATCGTCGGAAATTATCTCATTGCAATATTCTGTTTCCTCATAATCTTTGCTGTCTTTGCATTTTGAATGTATATTGATACAAACCGGATAAAGCATATTGTTACAAGCATATTTCGTTTAGGTTTTGGGGGTGATGAATAATTGTGACTACTATTGTTTGTTGTGTGTTTCTGATATTCGTTTTAACCTATGAAAAGCGGGGCTGATATTAATCTCTCACAATCAAAACAGCCCCCTCTTCTTCCTCTCTCTCTTTTTGTCTTTTTGGATTTTTGATATTTTTCTGGAAGAGGCTTCGTTTTATTTTAGCCGTCAGAAGAGGGCTGTCCGTAATCTCTCACAATCGGGACAGCCCCTCTGTTCTTCCTCTCTCTTTTTTTGTTGGTTCGTTTGCCGGGGGGTAGATTGATGTTCAATCGTTGTTACCCGTCAATTATTCTTTTACCAGTTTAGCTACTTT
>CAILMA010000143.1 GCA_903835145.1 uncultured Bacteroidota bacterium | reverse complement strand
TTTGTTCAGGAAGTCAACCTTTCTCTCATTGCTACCTGCTTTACGTCCGAACTTTACTCCCTTCTGCCTGGCTGCTACTTTACCCATCTCTGTACGCTCCCGGATAAGTTCTTTCTCTTGTTCGGCAATAACCGAAACAATATGGCTGAATAGTTTGAATAGATATTACTTGCTATTTTCCTTTTGGGGAAATATAAACGAAAATAACCTGTAGCGGCTTGCACTACAGGTTATTGACTATTTTTTATTTGCTTTGTCGCTTTGTTGGCATAGGCATTTCACCCTCTGTCTCGCCCCTAACTCCTAACTCATAAAAAATTTTGATTTGACATCATTTTTGTATAGCTTTAGGGCCAACAACAACTTTGTTGTATTAATAAGCCATTGCGCCGGGGGTACTCTCTAAAGTATGGCTCCGGGTTCGCAGTGGCTTATTTATTTTTATAACGTAGTTGTGATTTGCTTTCAGCATCGAATGACCCAAAGGTTCTTAACTCGAAAGAACTCACCCGCGACAGCGAGGCAAGTAACTCATAACTCATAATTCATAATTCATAATTCATAACTCATACCTCTTAACTCATCCCGTCCAGCATTTTTACCTCGTCATCACTAAGTTTCAGGTGCAAAGATTGCATGTTTTCTTCGAGGTGGGCAACCTTCGAAGTGCCGGGTATCAACAGCATGTTGGGGCTATGGTGATACAGCCAGCTTAGCGCTACCTGATGTGGCTTTACGTTGTGGTGTGCGGCTATGGAGTTGAGCGTGTTTTCAGCCAGTATGTTACCTGCATTTATAGGGTTCCATGGTATGAAGGCAATGTTGTTATCCTTGCAGTATTCCAGCTCTTTTTCCCAGTTGCGATACACTATGCTGTACTTGTTCTGCACCGATACTATCTCCACAAATTCCTGAGCCTTCTTTATATCATCAACTGTCACTTCTGACAGGCCAATGTGCTTTATCAGGCCTTCTTCCTGTGCATCCTGCAAAAACTCAAGCGAGTGCTCAAACGGCACGTTGGGGTCTATGCGGTGCAGTTGGTAGAGCGCAATTGAGTCTTGCTTCAGGCGGTTTAGGCTGCCCTCGAGTGCCCTTTTCAGGTGGTCGGGGTGGCTGTTTACATACCATTGGTTCGGGCCGGTGCGCATAAAGCCGCCCTTGGTGGCTATCACCAGCCCCTTTGGGTAGGGGTAGAGCGCCTTCGCTATCAGGTCTTCTGATACTTCAGGGCCGTAACTATCTGCTGTATCTATAAAGTTTACACCCAGTTCCACTGCTTTTTGCAGCACTTTTATGGCTTCATCTTTATCCTCCGGCATACCCCAAATCCCCTTTCCGGTTATGCGCATAGCACCATAACCCATCCTGTTTATAGTGAGGTTGCCGCCGAGTGTATATGTTTTTGTAGTGTTGTCCATTTCAGGTAATTTTTGTCCTGTAAAATTAAGGGACTGGTGGCTCAGAATCCGATTTATTTCTGAAAGTTAGCAGCTACACAGTTCAATGTTAACGCAATGCAAAGTTTGGAAGCGCAAATTGCTACAAAGGCTTGGCTCGGAGCTAATTACGTTTCTAAATTTTTGCTTTTTTAGTCGGGTATTTTTTACCTTGTGCATAGAAATGAAAAGCCGACTTCATATTTATAATTTTTCTCTTTTTATTTTATTTATTCTGTCTTTTGGGGCAGGCGGTATCGGCTGTAAGTCTAACGGTGACGGTGCTGCTTGCCATGTATTCGAAGTTTCGCACCCCATATTGGTATTTGACACAAAAAAGCTGTCGTGCCTCTTGCACAACAGCTTTTTTGTGTGATTTGCGATATCTATCACATCCCAAAATGGAAACTATGCAACAAACTCGCCAAATATTTTACATGTTCACCTTCGTGTTTGGGTCCTGGTGTTTCAGCACCTTTGCCTCAACGTAGAAAATAATTTCTTCGGCTATGTTCTTGGTTTGGTCGCCTACGCGCTCCAGTTTACGGATGATGGAAAGCACATAGAGTGCATCATTCATCGCACCCATATCGGCGCGTATGCACTCACTCACGTTGGGTATGGCAGCACGGTTTATGTTATCAAGCACTTCATCGCGTTTAAATATACTGCGGGCAAGGGCAGTGTCTTCTTTTTCAAATGCAAGGCGCGTGTCAGAGAGGATATGAATAGCTTCCTCATACATATTCAGCATCCCTGTTTTAGTAAAGATTTCTTTATCAAAATCAGTAAGTGCTTCTATTATGTACTTGGCTATGCCATCGGCTATATCACCTATACGTTCCAGATTATTGTTTATTTTGAGCACTGCAAGCAGGAAGCGGAGGTCTATCGCTACGGGGCTGTATAACGCAAAAATGTTTTCACAGTCGCGGTCTATCTTCAGCTCAAAGGCATTTACTCTCTTCTCTCTCAGCACTACTTCACGGGCGAGGTCGCGGTCAAAATGCAACATTGCATTTCTTGATTTTTGCAACTGCGATTCCACCAAATTCCACATATTCAGTACCTCTGTTTTTACAGCCTGAATTTCAAGTTCCAAATGTGTCATAATATGTAGTTTTTTAAGTGATTAACTGAATCTTCCGGTTATGTAGTTTTGAGTCCGGGTATCTTTCGGGTTGGTAAACATCTGCTTGGTGTCATCGTATTCCACCAGCTCGCCCATGTAGAAGAAGGCTGTCTTGTCGCTTACGCGGGCTGCCTGTTGCATATTGTGTGTTACTATAATGAGTGTATAGTTTTTCTTTAGCTCATGAAACAGCTCTTCTACCGTTGATGTTGATATAGGGTCAAGCGCACTTGTCGGTTCGTCAAATAGCAGTACTTCAGGCTCCATGGCTACCGCGCGGGCTATGCAAAGGCGCTGCTGCTGACCGCCGGAAAGGAATGTCCCTTTTTTGTTGAGAGAGTCTTTTACTTCATTCCACAGCGCCACCCTGGTGAGGGAATGCTCTACAATTTTGTCGCGTTCAGCCTTAGGAAGTTTTATGCCATTGAGTTTGTAACCGGCTATTACATTGTCATAAATGCTGAGGTTCGGAAACGGGTTAGGGCGTTGAAACACCATGCCTATTTTAAGGCGCACGAAAATGGGGTGCATTTCCATTACGTCTTCGCCATTGAGCAATATCTGCCCCTTGGCACTTGCACCCGGTATCAGCTCGTGCATCCTGTTAATGCCACGGAGGAAGGTGGTTTTCCCACAACCTGAAGGTCCCATTACGGCTATAACATTGTTCCTGGGTATTTCGATATTCACGTTTTTTACCACGTGATTTTCCCCGAAATAGGAATTATAATTTACCGATTTTACAATTGTATTTTCCATTTCCGTGTTATGATCTTTGTAAAAATGTTCAATAAAAGCACCCAAAGCAAAAGGATACTTGATGCTCCCCATGCAAGGTCGTGCCAGTCGTTGTATGGGCTCGTTGCATAGTTAAATATAAGCAGCGGGAGGCTTTGCATTGGCTTAAATATATTAGTAGAAAGGTAGGGGTTGCCAAATGCGGTAAAAAGCAGTGGTGCAGTTTCCCCGGTTATCCTTGCTACAGATAGCATTACGCCGGAAAGTATGCCACTGAATCCACAAGGTACAATTACTTTGAGTATCACCCGGTGAAACGGCATGCCCAATGCATAGGCAGCTTCACGAAGGCTATCTGGCAGCAGCAGCAGAGTTTCCTCTGTTGAGCGCACAATGATAGGCAACATCATTATAGCCAATGCCACACTACCTGAAAGTGCAGAGAAGCTACCCAATGGTTTTACAAACCAGAAGTAGGCAATAATACCTATAACTATCGAAGGGATACCTTGTAGAATATCTATGCACAGGCGCGACCAATAGGCAAGTTTACTCTTTTTATTTTCGCTCAGGTATATGCCGCAGGCTATGCCGGCAGGTATTGCCATTGCAGATGCGCAGCCTATTATTATTACACTACCAAGCAATGCATTGGCAATACCACCACCCGACTCACCTACAGGTTTCGGAAGGTTGGTGATGAAGTGCCAGTTTATTTTGGTGAGACCGGCTTTTAAAATGTAAATAAGTATGAAAATAAGTGGTGCCACGCAAGCGGCCGAAAGGGCTATGGTAAGTACCTGAAACCCCATACTTTTTCCAATTCTGTATTTTATAGAAACATTCATATTTTTCTAATTTGTGAACCCTTTAATTAATCTTTTGCCAATCATATTGATGATAACAGTAACCACAAACAGTGCCAAACCAAGCTCTATAAGGGCCGAAAGATATACGGGGTGATCTGCCTCAGTAAATTCGTTGGCTATTACGCTGGCCATTGTATTTCCGGGCGAAAAGATGCTCTTGGGTATTATGCTGGTGTTGCCAATAACCATTGTTACTGCCATTGTTTCGCCAAGGGCGCGGCCCAATGAAAGCATAACGCCGGCAAAAAGGCCTGATTTCGTGTAAGGTAAGATAACGCTTCTTATTACTTCCCATCTTGTGGCGCCGAGGGAATAGGCGGCTTCTTTTAGGTTCGATGGCACCATCTGAATCATAGACCTGCCCAGAGATGCAGCATAGGGTATGATCATGATTGCCAGAATGATAGAGGATGTAA
>CAILMA010000142.1 GCA_903835145.1 uncultured Bacteroidota bacterium | reverse complement strand
GCGAGCGCCAACCGGTCTTTTTTTCCATTTGGTGTTAGTGGTATCCGTTCTAAATAGATAAAATCATCGGGTATCATGTACCGTGGGAGCACCAATGCCAATTGTTGTTTCCATTGTTGTGTCAAAGGTTCGGGTTGCTCTATTGTAGCAACTACATAGGCTACCAGCCTATTGTCTTTAGCTACTACCACAGTATCCTTCACCCCGTCGATCAATAGAAGTTGAGCTTCTATTTCTTCAGGCTCTATACGATATCCCCTTATTTTAATCTGCTGGTCGGCCCTGCCAAGGCAAACAATTTCACCATTTTCGAGAAATTTACCGAGGTCACCCGTTTTATACATTTTTTGGGTTGCATCGTTGACAAATGGGTCAGGAATAAAACGTTGTAATGTTTGCTCGTCGTTATTTACATAGCCGGCTCCTACCCCATCACCTCCAATATATATCTGCCCTACCACCCCAATATTAACCGGGTGCATCAGCTCATCGAGTATATATATTGAAGTATTATCTACAGGGTTGCCGATGGTGATAATGTTATCTCGAGACGTAATATGTTTGATTGTACTCCAGATGGTTGTTTCGGTCGGACCATAAACATTCCAGAGGCTACGCGTACAAATGAGCAACTTTTCAGCCAAATCTTTTAGCAGTGGCTCACCGCCGCAGAGCATTTTAATATTCAGCGTTCTATCTAAGCCCGCGTCGAGCAAAATACCCCACATGGATGGCGTCGCCTGCATAACCGTTATTCGTTCCTTACGAATAAGGTCTATCAATAAACGACCATCCCGTACTATCGCCGAACTTGCAATAACCAATTCCGCACCGGTTATTAAAGGCAAAAATAACTCCAGCACGGAAATATCAAATGCTACAGTTGTAATGGCAAGAAAGCTGTCATATACACTTATACCTGGGGCTTTCTGCATACTGAGCAGCACATTTACCAGATTCCGGTGCCTGATTTTCACGCCCTTGGGCATACCCGTAGAGCCTGAAGTATACAATATATAGGCTAAATCTTCGCCAGTAACAGGAATTTGCGGGGGGGTATTGGAAATGGCCTTTATCCGTTCTGCAATATCTTCTTGAAAAAGTACTGGCAAACCACCTGGTACAATATTACTGTAGTGATTTGATGTAACCACTAAAGCAGTTCCCGAATCTTTCAGCATATAGGAGATTCTCCCTGCGGGATGTTCCGGGTCGATAGGCAAGTATGCCGCTCCGGCCTTTAGCACACCGAGCATGTAGATTACAATTTCTGCGCACCGGTCCATCGCTATCCCTACCACAGCCCCTCGACCAATACCCATCTCGGCGAGCAGGTAAGTAAATTTATCGGATGACTCTTCTATTTGTTTAAAGCTATACTTTTGATCAAGGTATTTAACAGCAACTTTATCAGGGTTTTGCGAGGCAGTTGCTGAAATAAAGTATTGCAATGGTTTCTCCCGCTGATACGCAGCATGAGTATCGCTATTCCAATGTTGTAATTTAGTGATGAGCTCATTTTGCCCCTTTAGCGGCAAGTCCTTGATTAAGACCTCAGGATTTTGAATCACGTTTTCCAGCAGGTACGTGAATTCATCCATCATTCTTTTAATACCGGCGCTTTTAAATAACTGGGTATTATAAGACCATTCCAAAACGAGGTCTGAATCGTCACCACTTAGATTAAGGAAGATCTCGAAATTCTCGAAAGCTCTGGGGTTGTAGGTCAACTGGTGCTTTATGCCGTTGAATTTCACGCCATTATCGAGTCCCATGTCCAGATTAAGGACAAAGGGCACGAGGGGCACCAGCGATGTATTTCTGGCAATATTCAGCTTCTTTAGCAGCGTTCCGAAAGTAAATTGCTGATGTTCGTAATCATCGAGGATTTCACCACGCCTATCCTGCAGCCTATCAATAAACCGCTGACTACCATCGCAGGCGCTTCGAATAGGCAGAAGATTGACACAGTGCCCCACCAGAGCCGTAAGCCCTTCAGCCGACTGCCCCGCTGCGGGCACACCAATTACAATGTCATTTTGCCCTGTTAGCCTGTGCAGAAAAACTTCGAACGTGCAAATAAGTGTAGTAACAAAACTACAACCAACCTTCTTACCCAGCGATTTGATACCAGATGTAAGCTCAGGGTTTAATTTAAAATCCTCCCTGCGACTCTTATAGGTTCGCTGTGGCGGCCTTGGCAAGTCGAGCGGCAATTGAAGTTCAGGCAAACTACCTTGAAACTTACCCAGCCAATACCTTCCTATTGGCTTGTATTCATCGCTATCGGCAAAACGCCATTGCGCAACAGCATAGGAGCAAAAATCTACGGCACAGTTTGTATCGGGCGTATCACCACTAATAATTGCATTATAAAAACTGCTTAAGTCCTGGAGTATTACACCAAGCGACCAACCGTCGCATATGATGTGATGAGCAGAGAAGACGAAATAGAATTCGTTGCTGTTTAACTGAAAAAATGCCGTTCTGAAGAGTGGTCCGTTTTCAAGGTTGTACGGCAACAATGCGTCATGTTGGCAATAATCCTCAAGTACCAGTTTTTGATTAGCCGGAGTGATTGATGTAAGATTCTTAAAAACGAGATTAACCTGTATGTCGGCAAGAATGCACATTTTCTGGCCATCCGCACTAAAAATGGCGCGCAAAGACTCGTGTTTCTGCACCAAAGCCTCAAGCGCCAATTCAAAAGCCTGAAAATCAACCTTTCCAGTCAACTTTAGGGAAACAGACTCATTATATGCCCGGTTGGCGTCATCGCCCCCAATCTTGCACGATGCCCAAATTTCGGTTTGTGGCTCTATAGCAGCCACCACCCGAACTATTTCAGGCCCGGTAAACGGGTCAAAATCAACCGCTTTGAATTGTATTGTGGTATGCTTTTCAGTCAAAATTTTAATTGTTTAATAAAACCTGTAAATATTTACCGTGTCTTTCGGGATCTGTGATGAACCAGGCTGGGTTACCTTCGGCATCTTTGCCTATCCTTGCACCATCTATAGGTGGCAGCTCATCAATCGTGTATTGGTCGTACCCGCGTCCGTAAATTTCGTTTATTGGTTGTTCAAGTGGTATCTGTTCCACTTGGTTTTGAGTTACAGTTTTCGCAAGTTCATCAACCACACCTTTACTTACAATACTACCGGTATGGAAGAAACCCGCCCCTTGTAACGCCGTGAGGCTTTGCCGG
>CAILMA010000141.1 GCA_903835145.1 uncultured Bacteroidota bacterium | reverse complement strand
GGCGTTTGTGGCGTTGCTGTTGCGTTTGTAGCTTCAGCTTCAGGTGTCGCAGTTGTTTCTGCAGTAGTGTTACCTAATTCTGGTTCGGTTTTTCTCGGGCGATCTTGCCACTCTTTTCTATCAGGCTTGTTAGCGCGGTCAAATTTTTCCTGCCTGTCGTTCTTGTCAAATCTTTCAGGTCGGTCCGGCCTATCCGGTCTGTCGGTTCTTTCCGGTTTATCGGTTCTTTCGGGCTTGTCTGTTCTTTCAGGTCTGTCGTTTTTTTGCACTCTGTCCACTCTTTCAGAGCGGCCCTGGTTGGGTCTTTCAAACCTTTCCCTGCCATGTATTCTGTCTCTTTTTCCGAACGGTACAGGAGCTTCGGTAGTTGCTTCTGTATTATTTTCGGCAGTTACAGCAGGAACCGTTGTTTCAGTTGCCGGTGCAGGTGTTTCTGTTGGTGCTGCAATTTGCTCCGCAACAGCTGCCGGTGCCTGATTTTGAATTGTAACTGGCTCTACTGCAACGGGTAAGGAAGGCGCAACATTTTCAGTTACAGCATCAGCCGTTTCTTTTGGTTTGCGGCCACGTTTTTTCTTGTCGGCCGTTGCATCTGGTACGCTTGCTTCTGCTATAGGTGCAGCAGTAGTTGGTTGTGCAACAGGAGCGGCGATAGCGGAAGCCGGAATAACAGGAGTTTCTTCTTTTGATTTTCTGCCACGGCGTTTTTTGCCATCGCCATCTGAGGGTTTTTCGTTTATAGCCTGCTGATCTAAAATTCTGTAAATAAGCGATTGCTTGTCAAGCGCTTTGGTATTGTCTAATTTAAGGTTGTCGGCTACGTCTAACAGCTCAGGAATGAGCATGTCATTTAGTTGCAAGATGTCGTAAGGCATGCCTTGGATTTTTCGGATTGAAATATTTTAAAATATAATAGTGACACAATGGATAAATCTTACCAATAAAATTCTTCTGAAAAAGTTATCAAAAAAGAGAATTTACTATTCTTCCGGATAAAGGCTGGAACAAATCATTGTTTCCGTACTGCAAGTTTACGACTGTTTTTGATAAAAAAGAAAAAGAAAATAAATTTTACGGTATGGATGACAAAAATACTGTTGCCATTCTGTTAATTGTTTCTTCTATTGGTGTGTATTTGAATTCAGGTAATGCTTTAAGCAGTTTTTCGTTGTTATAAATTGATTTTGAGCGAGCATTACTTGCTGTTTCCTTTGTTATTACTGGTTTCTTACCCAATAGCTGGCTTATTCGACCCAGTCGCCATACGATTCCTGTCATTAAACTGCTGGCTTCAAATTTTGGTGGTTTCTTACCGAGGGCTTTTGCCATCTGCGTAAAGATCTCCCGGTAGGTGTAGTTGCCGGAGCTTATGATATAGCGCTCACCCGTGGTGGTACTTTCCATTAGTTGTTGCAGGATAGCGGCAACGTCCTTTACATCAACCCAGCCTGTAACTCCGTTGGTATAAAAAGGGAATTCTTTGTAAGCTATTTTCATAAGCTCAGCGGAGCCTTTGTTCCAGTCGCCCTCACCAAGTATTATGCCCGGGTTTACAATTACTGCATTGAGCCCTTCGCCTATGCCGCGCCATACCTCCGTTTCAGCAAGGTACTTGCTCAATCCATATGCTGAGTTATACTTGCTTTCGCCCCATTGTTCTTCTTCCGTTATTGCTTTTGTTTCCAGCTCTGACCGCCCAATTGCCGCTACAGAGCTTACATACACCAGTTTTTCTATGTTTTGTTCCAGCGCTTCATTTACTATGTTGGTTGTGCTTTCGGGGTTAAAATGAAGCATTTGTTCCTGCATTTGCGGCAAGAACGAAACCATAGCCGCACAGTGGTAAATTTTGGTTATTCCTGTCACTGCTTCGGCCACATCGTAGACATCAAGTAGGTCGGCCTTGTGCCATTGGATACCGGGTAGTGAAGTGAGCGCTGATGCCGGGGCATGGCTATGGTACAATGCACGTACTTTTTCGCCCTGTGCTGAAAGCAAACGCACCAGATGTTGACCAAGAAAACCGCTCGCCCCGGTAACTAATATCATACGTTGAAAACAAGTGGTTTAAACCATCAAATACTGACCTGAGGTTGATTAAATTTTTGCTTAAGACCGATGAGAAAAAATAGACTTCTGCAAGGCTCCGGCTGTTTATATTGTTTACTTTAATGGCATTTGATTCGTCTTTTAACAGACATGTAAAGGATTCTCAAAATTATCGCTTTGGTCTTCCATACCCGTGTTATCAATGCATTTAAAATCCTTTTCAAGCAGGATAAACAAACGTTCGCTGCCTTCTAAGTCTTTGTAATGGCTTAGGCCTACTTTTTCGGTATCGGCCCATTCCTGCGCCTGATTTTCAGGTACTGACATGGTAATT
>CAILMA010000140.1 GCA_903835145.1 uncultured Bacteroidota bacterium | reverse complement strand
CCGAACTCCCGAGACACCCCACCCACGAATTCCATCAATAACCCACTTTACATTTTACCGAAAAAATTGGAGAAAACACTTTTTTTGGCCTCCTGTTCCCGCTCAGCTATTAAAGCGGCTGGCGCAGCTGCATTAGCCTTAGGTGCCCGTGGCGTGTATTGCAATACCTGATCTTCTATAAATTCATTGTAAGCCCTACGCTTATCCCCGAAAAATCCGATAAGGTATTTTTCACTCGCTCCCATACGGTCTGCCTTTTCAATCTGAAGTAATTTTCCGTATAAACCCACAACTACATCCACAACTTCTCTATCAAGAGACCTGCAACGGATGATTGGGCAAAATTCGAGAGAGAAAAGGGCGATAGAAATCTCAATTTTTAAGGGGTCCAAGAAAGGCAAAAAGTAGGTGTACTCAAATAAAAAACCGAAAAACAAAAAGGCATTGCAGTGTCCCATCCATGAAAATTCGAATCAAACCATTTCACAAATGCCATTATACGTGCCATTTTTGAGCAATTAGTCACGTACTTAAAAACTGCAATGCCGTACCATTCTCACACAAAACACTATCTCTATCACAATAATATTTACTTCGGATGGGATGGTTTAACAAAATAGACAGAGAGCGCATTCTTTTTGACAGAACATACCATCACCGAGATTAATGACATTGAAAAACTTACACCGTTGTAAAATAAAAATATAAACAAGAAAAAACTTGGCTACCAGGCGCTACACCAACGAAAAAAGGAATTGAAAATTATCCCTGATGTAGTATTTTAAACAGGCTTAACCGGGCTTCCACCCCAGTTGGTACCGGGTTCCAGTTTTTCGCCCTTCATAACCAGCGAAAGAGGGTCGAGCCCTACGTTGTCTCCAATTTTACTATCGTAAAGAATGATAGTGCGGGCACCAATATTACAACGCTTTCCAATGGTGATTGGCCCTACCTTCATTACCCTGTCTTCAAACAAGTGCGTTTGAGGACCGCAATCTTCATTCATTGCAGTGTCATCGCCAATATCCACCATGTCATATTCGGTAATATCGGTTGTATTCATATAAACGCGTTTACCTGTTTTCACACCCAGCAAACGCAACAGAATAGGTAACCATGGGGTACCCCGCATAAAGTCAAGAACGAATGGTACAGAAAGTGCCTCGTAGGTAGATGTAATAGCCTCACTCAACCAAACTTTAGATGTCCACATGGGCTTCTGTTCGGGCTTATAACGCCCTACGGTGACCCATTTAAGCAAAACAGTAACCAAAAAAGCTGGCAGCCCCATGTAATACAAGTAATAAACAGGCAATGTGTATGCTATTTCCCACCAATGCTTTTCCACCAACAGATCATGTGCATAGGCAATGAAAAGGATGCTACAAATAAGGATGACCGTTTCCGGCAGTATGATACGTATAAACTCAACCAATGTACGCCCAAGGATTCTTGGAGGCGAAGGCCTTAAAGTTTGCTCCGCGGGGAAAGTACGGCTTTCCTGCCGCCTTGGGAGGGCGATAGCAGGTGAACCGAACCAATCTCTGGCTTTATCCTGTTCCATTTGCTTAGGGTCTGGCGGTGTTGAAAGCACACCTATCAGCATCCTGCTTGGCAATTGATAACCCTGCGGTATCAAAGCACTGTTCCCTACAAAGCTATTGTTGCCAATAACGGTTTTTTCAAGAATAAGTTGCTGGCCTCTTACGTCGGCCTCGCCAAGCGTTACGGCATCAGCCACAAATGCCCCCCAGCCTATTTCCAGCAGAGGGTGCGTTACACTACTTGCTGTAGATATTTCAGTGCTCTTACCAACTTTAGCACCAAGCGCCCTGAACCAAAGGGAGACAAAAACAGTTGCGTAAATAGGATGCAATACAATAAGGGAAAGGGTCATGAGCTGATCTGCAAACCATTTGCGCACATAAAAAGCACTGTAAATAGGGTACTTACCGGGCTTAATGCCTCTTTGCAACAACCTCGTAAGTATGATGGTAACTGCTGCAAAAATGATGATATAACTAAGCGCCAAGGAAGGCGTTACGATAAGATAACTAAAATCATAATCAGGTGTGGCATTGTCAAGGTCATTTAGAATGATAACCGTTGGTAAGAGCGGCAACAGGATGACGAACGGAAACAACAGCAACATGAGCAGAAATATACCCATGTACACAAAACGTTTTGTTTTAGAAACATAGAGGGGCTGCGGCAGTTCTTCGATAGGCTTGGTTTCCTTGAGTACAGCAGGGCTACCCTGCCATATTTCACCACCCTTTATTGTTTTGCCTTCCTGTAGGTAACTGAGGTCCTGAAGCTCGCCCCAGGCTTCAATAGTGGCACCACCGCTAATGATGGCACTGCTACCTATGTATGCGTGATCGCCAAGATGTATTTTACGCAACTTCAGCAATCCGTCTTCCACGAATGCATTATTGAGAATAACCATGGAGCTGATACTTACATCACTTCCGATAGTTACAAGATCTTCTGCACCCACTGTAAACGCAGCCAGCTGAGCATCAGCTGCCACTTTAATCCCCATACGGCGCAAATAGCCACAATACAGTGGCGTACCATTGAGAAACTCAGAAGGGAGCAGGCGCTGGAAGGTTTTCACAAACCACCACCTGAAGTAATAAGT
>CAILMA010000139.1 GCA_903835145.1 uncultured Bacteroidota bacterium | reverse complement strand
TTGTTTTTCAACTTATGAGTGATAATCGTAAAGTTAATGCAAAATCTGTTTCTGCCGGGCTTGGAATCATGCTGCTGCTCTTTATAACGTTTCACATAAGTGCCAAAGATAAACGCCATACGCTTTTTTTCAAATCATTAACAGAAATAGCCGATACCCCTAAACCGGTTACGGATACAACGCCCCGCAAAATAAGGCCTGATACAACACTGCTGAAAGATAGCTCCCTTACAGATTCAACTTTTTTAGACAGTACCAAACAAAAGATAGATACACTTACTATTTCCAAAGATTCTTTAGATGCACCCATTGAATATGCGGCAGAAGATTCCGGGGTGCTGATGATGCAAACCAAGGAATTTATTCTGTATGGAAAGGCCAATGTAAAAAGCAAAGATGCGGACCTTACTGCAGCCACCATCCGGTACGACCAGCAAACACAAATTATTAAAGCCTATGGTGGTATTGATACTTCCAACAACCCGCTGAGTAAACCAACTATTGTGCAAAACGGCGCAACCGCTGTCAGTGATACCATTATCTTCAATACCCGCAACCAGAAAGGTATTACCAAGAATGTTTTTTACAACGAAAATGACATGTTTGTAAATGCGGAAAAAGTAAAGAAGATTGAGAAAGATATATCATATGCCTACAGGGCCCGTTTTACTACCTGTAATCTAGATACACCGCATTTTGATTTTCGGGCCAGGCGTGTAAAATTCATCACCAATAAGTTAGCGGTTACAGGTCCTGCACAGCCCGAGTTTGAAGGTGTTCCCATACCCATTGTTCTTCCTTTTGGCTTATTCCCTTTAAATGCAGGCAGGCACTCGGGTGTGTTGCCACCTCAATTTACCAGTAACCAGAGTTATGGCCTGGGACTTGAAGGTTTGGGTTATTATAAAGTAGTGAACGATTACCTGGATGTAACGGTTCGAGGTAATATATACAGCTATGGCGGCTACAGTGTTGATATAAGCCCTAAATACTATAAACGTTACAAGTACAATGGCGGCTTAACTTTATCTGTACAAAATACCAAGATACTTAACAATGGCAGTTATGCAGTATCCAAAGATGAATTCACTTCCACTAAAGGGATATTTATTACCTGGAACCATTCACAGGACAGCAAAGCAAGGCCGGGTACCAGTTTCTCTGCAAGTGTTCGCGCGGGCAGTACTAAATTTAACCAGTATGTTCCCAACAATACCTACCGCAATTTTGAAAACCAGTTAAGCTCATCCATCAGTTATTCAAAAACATGGAAACAGGGAAAATATAATCTGTCACTGGCAGCCAATCACGACCAGAATAATAACCTGCGCCTGATTAATATTCGTTTGCCAACCGTAAATTTTTCTGCCACCACTATTTACCCTTTTCAACGTAAGGAGCAGATAGGTACACCTAAATGGTACGAGAAACTCGGTATATCCTATACCGGTACTTTTTTAAACCAGTTTTCATTTTATGATACTGCTTTTAGTTTTAAAAGATTATTAGACACCGCACAGTTTGGCGCACAGCATACCGTACCTATCAGCATTTCTTTACCACCTCTCGGCCCATTATTATTTTCTCCATCTATATCGTACGGCGAACGATGGTATGGTCAGAAAATAGAAGCAACCTGGAACGAGAAAACCCGCCGGGTAGATACCAGTATTCATAAAGGTTTTTTTACGGCAAGGGAAGTAAGTTTTGGTATGTCTATGAATACCCGCATATTCGGTACCTATAATTTTGGGAAGAACAGCAGTATCGTTGCAATCCGGCATGAAGTGAAACCTTTTATCAGCATGAATTACAAGCCCGACCTGGTAAGCAAATATTACCAGAATGTACAAATAGACACCGTTCCCACACACCTCGTAAAGCGCTCGGTATTTGATGGTGGTGTTATGGGCTCGTATTCGCAGGGAACTTTTGGAGGGGTAAGTTTTGGAATAGATAACCTGCTGGAAATGA
>CAILMA010000138.1 GCA_903835145.1 uncultured Bacteroidota bacterium | reverse complement strand
TTTTCATTTCTGCATCGTTACAAAAGTCTTTAAATAAGTTATTATTCGCAGATTTTGCGCCTCGCATAAAAGAAAAATAACTTCGCCATATGATAGGATTTATTTCGTCAATGTTCCTAAATTTCGGAAAATCCAGCATTACCCAACCCGCTTTTTCCCCTAACTTTGCGCCACTAATGAACCTGGAAGCACTACAGGGCTTATACCAAAATGATATCCGCATAAAACAGATTGCGGCTGGTATTGATTTGCCCGGTCACAAGCTGAGAATATATCTGGATAATTTGCGCGGGTCATCCGTAAACTTTGTTGCAACGGCTTTATGGCAAATATCTGACTATAATCACGTCTTTATACTGAATGACAAAGAGGAGGCGGCTTACTTCCATAATGACCTTGAGCACCTTACAAAGGCACTGGATATTTGCTTTTTCCCGGATTCTTTTAAACGGACGGGCGTTTTTAACGAACTGAACAGCAGCCACGTGATGCTGCGAACAGAGGCACTTACCAAGTTCGCCGGCGAAAAAACGAGAAAAAAGATACTGGTTACCTACCCTGAGGCTTTGTTTGAGAAGGTAGTTAACCCCTCTTCACTCAGCCGGAATATGATACATATTAAGGTTGGCGAAGAGATTGCTGTGGAACCGATGATGGCGCAGTTTGTTTCGCTTGGTTTTCGCAGGGAAGATTTTGTGTACGAACCAGGACAGTTTGCCATGAGGGGTGGGATACTTGATATTTATTCTTTTGGTAATGAGCACCCGTATCGCATAGAGTTGTTTGATACGGAGGTGGATAGCATCCGAATTTTTAACCCGGAGACGCAGCTGAGTGAGCGCAAGCTGATGCAGGTATCTATCTTGCCCAATATTGAAACGAAGTTTGATGCACAGGAAAAGATATCGCTGCTGGACTTCCTGCCCGCAAATACGGTAATCTGGTCGAAAGACTTTCAGTTTACGCTGGGTAGGGTAGAGAAAATGATTGCGGAGCTGCCGGAGAAAATGGAAGTAGGGCAGGTAGCCATAGACCATGAGGAGGAAATGCTCAAGGAGATTTCGAGGGCCGACTTCGAAAACCCGGGGCAGTGGGCTGAAAAATTAAAAAGCAGGCACCTGATCGAGTGGTACAACCATTCGCTGGAAAAGATAACCGGAGATGCTATAGATGCAACTTTTAAGTTTGCGACTGAAGAGCAGCCGGTATTCAACCGCCAGTTTAACATGCTTATTGCAGATATGCAAAAGCGCATAGCGCAAAAGTATGTGGTGTATATGTTTGCTGAAAACCCTAAGCAACTGGAGCGACTACGGAGCATTTTCGATGACCTGAATGCTGGCATCATCTTTGTGCCGGTGGCGACAGCTATAAGCAAGGGTTTTATAGATCACGATAAAAAAGCCATTTGTTATACTGACCACCAGATATTTCAGCGATATCATAAGTACAATGTAAAACAAGCGTATACCAAGGGCAAGGCACTAACGCTGCGCGCGCTAAGGGAGCTGCAGCCGGGTGACTATGTAACCCATATAGACCACGGTGTGGGGCGCTATAGCGGCTTACAGAAGATAGAAGTGAACGGTAATATGCAGGAAGCGATAAGAATTCTGTATAAAGATAATGACGTTTTATACGTGAATATCAATTCGTTACACAAGATAACTAAATTTACAGGTAAGGAAGGTGCTATCCCGAGAATCAATAAACTGGGTAGCGATGCATGGCAGAAGCTAAAGAACAAAACCAAGAAGCAGGTTAAGGATATAGCTGCTGACCTGATAAGGCTCTATGCCAAAAGAAAGGCTTCAGACGGTTTTGCTTTTTCTCCGGATAGCTATATGCAAACCGAACTCGAGGCTTCGTTCTTCTACGAAGATACCCCGGACCAGGGCAAGGCAACGGCAGATGTGAAACGGGATATGGAGTCGCCCGCGCCCATGGACCGCCTTGTGTGCGGAGATGTTGGGTTCGGGAAAACCGAGATAGCCGTTAGGGCGGCATTTAAGGCTGTTGCTGATAGCAAGCAGGCGGCTGTGCTGGTGCCTACAACCATCCTCGCTTACCAGCATTACAACACGTTTAAAGAGCGACTCAAGGATTTCCCGGCTAATGTGGAGTACATAAACCGGTTTAAGACGGCGAAAGAGAAGAAAGAGATCTTTAAAAAGCTGGAAGAAGGCAAAATTGATATTGTAATAGGCACCCATGGTCTGCTGAGCAAGGATGTGAAATTCAAAGACCTTGGGATTCTGATTATTGATGAAGAGCAAAAGTTTGGCGTAGGGGCAAAAGAAAAGCTGAGAGAACTGAAAGCAAATGTAGATACGCTTACGCTTACAGCTACGCCTATACCAAGGACATTGCAGTTTTCGCTAATGAATGCCCGAGACCTTAGCATTATAAATACCCCGCCGCCCAACCGCCAGCCCGTGCATACGGAGGTGATGGTATTTGATGAATATGCGATAAGGGATGCGCTCTACTATGAGACAGAGCGGGGTGGCCAGGTGTTTTTTGTGCACAACAGGGTACAAAGCCTGCCGGAAATGGTAACACTGCTCCGTAACCTTTGCCCGGACCTTAGCATTGGGATGGCACATGGGCAGATGGAAGGGCATCACCTTGAAGAGGCGTTGATGAACTTCATTGAAAAGAAGTTTGATGTGCTTTGTTGCACAAATATTGTAGAAAGTGGCGTGGATATAGCCAATGCCAATACGATGATCGTGAATAATGCGCATCAGTTTGGGCTGAGCGATTTGCACCAGCTCAGGGGCAGGGTAGGCCGCAGCAACAAAAAGGCATTCTGTTACCTGCTGGCACCGCCTATGAGCCTGCTACCGGGCGATAGCCGCAAGCGCCTGCAGACGCTGGAGCAGTTCAATGAACTGGGCAGTGGCTTCCAGATATCGATGCGCGACCTTGATATAAGGGGCGCGGGCAACCTGCTGGGTGGCGAGCAAAGCGGCTTTATAGCCGAAATAGGCTTTGAGATGTACCAGAAGATCTTGGCCGAAGCGATGCGGGAACTAAAGAGTTCTGACTTTAAAGAAGTATTTAAAGACGAGCTCAAGAGGAAGAAAGACTATGTTAGTGACTGTACGATTGATACTGATTTAGAGATACTTATACCAGATACTTACATTGAAAATATAACTGAGCGACTTTCGATATACACCCAGCTTGATGATATTGAGACCGAAGAAGAGTTGCAAAAGTTTGGCAATGAACTGCAGGATAGGTTCGGGCCATTGCCTGCGCCAGTCCATGATTTGTTTAATACCATTCGCAGCCGCACTATTGCCTGCGAACTCGGTTTTGAGAAGCTTATCATTAAGAATGAGCAGATGCGGCTTTACTTCGTTAGCAATCCGGATTCGCCTTACTTTGAATCCGATACCTTTAATCATATTCTCAAGTACATACAAACCAAAACCAGAAACGCCCACCTCAAGCAGGTTGGTAAGAACTTCCTGCTGGTGGTGGACAAGGTGAAAAAGATGAAGGATGTGTTGTGGTTTTTGGAGGGGATGATGATGAAAGTGGAGCAATAAATTTTTCAGAATGTATTTTGTACGTAATAACTTATTCGATTCGTATTGTTTATCCTGGATCGAAATTGCCACGACGTGAATTTGCCATCATATCCAATATTGCGTAAATCGGATGATTTGTCAGTTTATCAGTTCATAAGTGACGGTTTAAACGGGTAAATATTGAAACTGATATTATATTCTCCGTTCGATGTTTACAACCTGGCACTGGTAGACATTATAGATGAAGAAGAAATAATGTCGTAATTTTATGTTACTTTAATCATATATTATGAGTGCAACTAAAAATACGGAGTCTGTAGAGCCGAACAACTTGAAGCATCCTGCGGCTATCATTGATAATGATTTAAAAAAATATTTGAATCATCCTGTTGTAGTTGAAAAAAATGAAAGGGCTATCAAAGCGCTCAAAAATCTTAAAAAAAGCCAACAGTTTAAAAACTTATTTGATTGCACTGCAAAATAAAAGCACGGACTTTATTTTATTGCAGTTTTTTCCACGAAATGGTTAATAGGGTGAATTAGTCATATGTTATGAGCGCATAAGACACGGAGTCTATCGAGCCGAACAACTTGAAGCGTTCTGGCTTTATGCAAAGTTGATAAGACACCTTTCTTTTTCGAGCAGGTGTTTGTAAGATTCCAGCTCCAGTGGCGTTTTAATTTGCTTGAGGTGGGCTTTGTTTTGTTTTTTAAACTCTTTCTTACGCAGCACCTCTGCAAACCGGCGAATCTCATCCTTATTTTCCAAAATAAGACCGGGTACATGTGTTGGCTTATGGTTTTCGTCCATTGCCACCATAGTGAAATAACTTGTGTTTGTGTGTTTCATAACCTGCGTCTTAATGTTTTCAGAAGTAATTCTGATACCTATTACTAAAGAGCTGGTTCCCACATAGTTAACTGAAGCGCGAAGTGATACAAGTTCACCAACCTCAACCGGCGCAAGGAAGTCAACATGATCGATAGATGCTGTGATGCAATATGTGCCTGCGTGTTTTGCGGCAAATACATACGCTACTTTATCCATGAGCGAAAGGAGTATTCCGCCATGAATCTTACCTCCGAAATTGGCGTAAGAAGGTATCATCAGCTCAGTGATAACGGTCTTTGAATGCTGTACGGTTCTGAAATTTGTGGTATCCATATTGAATATTTTTTCTGTGTATAATAGTTTGTTGTTAAAAATGAACGTTGTTTCTATTTCCATTTTACCCTCACCATGTATTGCTAACCGGATGAGTAAAGTGCCAGATATACTAATAGTCGATATTCAGCAGTTTGAAAAATTCAGCTTCTTCGAATTCCTTAACACAACCGGGTTGCAGATCGCCGAGTAACATATCTTCAATTGATATCCTTATGAGCCGCTGGCAGCGGTGCCTTACCACACCCACCATTTTCCTCACCTGATGAAACTTGCCCTCAGTGAGCGTCATGGTGATCCATGTATGGGGTATATCGGCTCTCAGGTCATAACGACCAGCACTTACCCATTCAGGCCGGGGAACTATATTTACATCGCATGGTGGAGTAGTGTATAGTTCATTTCCTTTAATTATAATATTAACCCCTGTCCTCAATTGTTCGAGGGTTTCCTGCGTCATTTTGTTTTTAACCTGCACCAGATATGTGCGTTTGTGTGGCACGCTACCTTCAAAGAGCAAACGGGTAACTTTCTTGTTGGTTGTAAGCAACAGTAGCCCTTCTGACTGGTTATCCAGCCGGCCAATGGCATGGGTGCCTTCAGGGAATTCAAAATCAAGGTCACCAAGTAAGCCCACATCGTCGGGACTTATAAACTGGGAAACCATGTTGTATGGTTTATGAATACCGTAATATTTGTGCTCCATAGGTGTAAAAACAAAAGTAACCAATTATACCGCCGGGGAATAAATATTAAATGGTTTTCTGTTTTTCTTTTTTCCCATTTTACAAAAAGGAATTCTGATCGTCATATTACGCTATAGAAAATAAACATAGAAATAGTCAAAGAAGCAATTATTTTTGTGTTACTTCACCTATATATTTGCAAAAGACTACCTCCATATAGTAGTTTGCACTATTTTTACGAGGAACAGCGCCCATTAATTTTTTATTTTACTATGAACTTGACTGATTCGGAAATTCCTAAAGTCTTAGTGGTTGAAGATGATGCTACTATACAGTTGATAATAAGGCGCTCTCTGGAGAAGCGTTTCAATGTCATTGCATTTACCAATGGCATGGATGCTTTATCTTACCTACAGGATGGCAACTTACCCGATATTATTATTTCTGATTTGAATACGCCGCTTATGGGCGGTTTAGAGCTCATAGACCAATTAAAGGCGAGTGGGTTTTTCAGTGCCATACCGGTTCTTGTGCTTTCCGGCGAGGAAAGTACCGAGACCCGAATCAAATGCCTCGACTCGGGAGCAGATGACTATGTGGTGAAACCATTTAACCCCCGCGAACTTGAGGCCAGGATGAAAGCCATTCTTCGTAGAACCGGCAAATTATTGTTTAATTAAAACTTTCAATGAGTAACACCCCTCAGCCGGAACATGGAAAAGGTATTATTGCGTTGCTGAATGTTGATGAATCAACGTTCGGGATTATCAGCAGCTGCAATTTTGGTGCGGAAGTTGAGCTCGTGCGCTTCAAAAATGGCGTTGAGTTGTGCAGTAAGTGGGATAAAAACAGACTCAATGTGTTGGCTATCATTTCACAAAGTGAAGTTATTGCTCCACTTGGCGTCTATCTGCTGGATACGATAAGGAAGAACGGGACATTTCCTGACGTGCCTTATTTCCTGATTGCCAATAAGGTTAATGACAACCTGAACAGGATATGTCTTCAGTCAGGAGTTGCTGATGTCTTCAGGCTTCCGGCCAGGCAGCCACATCTTGAGCGCAGGGTGAATTTCTTGATCAAAAACTGGAAGGAGATTCGCACCAAGACGCTTGCCCCTAAGGTGGCCTCGTATAAAACACCTTTTTTCAAGCGTGTATTTGATATTATTTTTTCGGGGACAGTCTTATTGCTGCTGTCTCCATTGTTATTGATCCTCATCCTGATAATGAAACTCGAGTCCCGCGGTCCGATTTTTTATTACTCGCTGCGGGTGGGAACGGGTTATCGTATTTTCAAGTTTTACAAGATCAGATCCATGTATGTGAATGCGGATCAGAAGCTCAAGGACCTGAAACACCTGAACCAATATTCTGGTAAAGATGACGCTGCTGAGGCTATTGAAATCAACTCGTTGTGCGATCATTGCATAAAAAATGGTACTGCCTGCACCCGCTTGTTGTATGCCGATGATATATCGTGGTGCGAAAAGCATTATATAAATACGAGGAAGGCTTTGAGTGAGAATGCCTTCATTAAGCTTAAAAACGACCCAAGGGTAACCAAGGTTGGGAAAATATTAAGGAACACCAGTATAGATGAGCTGCCGCAGTTGTGGAATGTGTTTATTGGCGATATGAGTATAGTGGGTAACAGGCCCCTGCCGCTTTATGAGGCTGAAAAACTGACCACAGACAAGTATGCCCTTCGGTTTATGGCTCCAGCTGGTATTACAGGTCTCT
>CAILMA010000137.1 GCA_903835145.1 uncultured Bacteroidota bacterium | reverse complement strand
TGCGGTGGTCTGCGTTTTTTAAACAAAGCCTATTTAAAATATCAATAACCTATCTGAACATCGGGAACGCTGGCACGGTTACCTTTAGGTTTAAATAGAGAGATTATGGCATGGGAAGAAGTAAACAATTCGTTATATAAATCATTTACATTTAAGAACTTCAATGAGGCCTTTGGTTTCATGGCGCGGGTAGCGCTTGAGGCTGAAAAGCAAGACCACCACCCTACCTGGACCAATACATGGAATAAGGTAGAAATATGGCTTAATACCCATGATAAAGGCAGTATCGTCACCGAAAAAGACCACAAACTTGCGGCCTCAATTGATAAGATAAGTAGCTGAAGGGAAACAAACTTTAGTTAAAATTCACTTTTAATGGAACTCCCTTTTCGGCGGTTGAAGTGCTGCGAAACAAATGGTGCGGGAAACCTATCCAAATTTCCGTACTTTTACACAAATGCAAGAGAAAAAATATTCAATTGAAAATATACTTTCCTATCTAAAAATAGATGCGCTGAATGAAATGCAGGTTGCATCGATAGAAGCGAATGAACAGCACAACGATGTAATATTGTTATCGGCAACGGGGTCAGGAAAAACACTGGCGTTTTTGTTACCTATTTTGGAGTTGCTGGACCATGCCGACAAAAACACTCAGGCGCTTATCATAGTTCCCTCGCGCGAACTGGCTATGCAGATAGAGCAGGTTTTCAGGCTAATGGGCACAGGCTTTAAAGTTACGTGCTGCTACGGTGGCCACCTTCGCGAAACCGAAGAGAACAATCTGATACAGCCACCAGCACTTATTATCGGCACGCCGGGCCGTCTTTGCGATCATATTCGCAGGGGAAACATTACGGTCGATGCCATACATACGCTGGTGCTCGATGAATTTGATAAGACACTTGAGCTGGGATTTCAGGAGGAAGTATCGTTTATACTTGAATCTCTGAAAAATGTTAAGAAACGCATACTGACGTCAGCAACTGAACTTGAAGATCTGCCAGATTTTATAGCGCTGAAAGACCCATTTAAGCTAAACTATCTCACTCCGGGTGGTGAAGTGACTGAGCGCCTTGCCATTAAGATGGTAAAGTCTGACGGAATTGATAAACTGGAGACTTTGTTTAAGCTGCTGTGCTACCTTGGCCATAAAGCCACCATAGTTTTTTGTAACCACAGAGAAACTGTTGAAAGGACAAGCGAATTCCTGAAAGGAAAGGGCATATTTAATGAGTTCTACCACGGAGCAATGGAGCAGCAAGAAAGAGACAGTGCCTTATGCAAGTTTAAAAATGGAAGTACCAATGTATTGGTAACCACCGATTTAGCGGCGCGAGGACTGGATATTGCAGGCATCAGAAACATTGTACATTACCAGATACCGCACACCAAGGAAAGCTTTATACACAGGAACGGTAGAACGGCAAGAATGGAAGCCACAGGTACCTCGATACTTGTACTATCGCCAGAAGAGTACATGCCACCGTTTATAACGGAGGAAGTGGAAGAAATAATACTGCCTGACACGG
>CAILMA010000136.1 GCA_903835145.1 uncultured Bacteroidota bacterium | reverse complement strand
ATAATATTTCCTTTGCATTCGTAGGGCTTATTTTGGAGACGGTTTTTATCGAGTCCTCTAATGTAGTTTTTTAATATTATTCATAAAAATTGCCATTCACGTCTGATTTTCGAATATATCTGATGGTGGATGTCGTTTTTTTTATTGTTTTAATCGAGGTTTTGCGGTTGGTCGTTCGGCTACAATAGGACGGAAAGACTTATTTTTGCCACCAATTTTATAACATTTAAAATATACATGCGCGTATTTAAATTTGGGGGGGCATCAATAGCAACCGCTGGTAGAATGGTTGATCTTTTACCGATTATTAAAGAAGAAACAGAACCTTTGTTGCTCGTAATATCGGCACTGGGAAAAACGACAAATGCGCTGGAGCAGATAGTGAAGCTCAGCTGCGAAGGCAATAAACAGGAAGCCCTGGCGACAGCCAAGAAGCTCGAGAACCAGCACCTGGCTTATGCCCACGCCCTGCTTGATAAGGCGGGTTACCACAAGGCGGCCGAGACGCTTGCCATTTACTTTAAAGAACTGGAGACCGGGATAGAAAAGGCTGATAAACAGCGTTACGATTATTCCTACGACCAGATAGTTGGGCTGGGGGAGATATTCTCAACACGTATATTTTCGTTTTACCTGCATCAGGTAGGTATAGACAATGAGTGGGTAGATGCCCGTACCGTAATACGCACCGACAACACTTACAGAGATGCTACCGTTGATGTGGCCTATACCAAGCAGCAGGCGCAGGCTATAATTGGCCGCCGCATGAAGCAGGGCAAAACAATTATTACACAAGGTTTTATAGGCTCAACGGCTGATGGAAGTGCGGTGACGCTGGGCAGGGAAGGATCGGACTACACAGCTGCTATACTGGCTGCGATGCTGAAATGCGAATCTGTGACTATATGGAAGGACGTAGAAGGACTGCTGAATGCGGATCCAAAAATGTTTGCGAAAACAGAAAAAATTGAAGCCATCACTTACAATGAGGTGATAGAAATGGCATTTTATGGTGCTCAGATCATTCACCCGAAAACGATAAAACCGCTCCAGAACAGCAATATTCCACTTTATGTAAAATGTTTTGTGGACCCCTCGCTGAAAGGAACGGTGATAAAGGCTGAGGTAAAGGACGCTCATTATCCACCGCTAATAGTACTGAAGCACAATCAGGTTTTGGTGCAGGTGACATCGCGCGATTTTTCGTTCATAACTGAGGATAATCTCAGTAGTCTGTATGCCATATTCCATGATCTAAAGGTGAAGATAAACCTGATACAGAATGCCGCAATCAGCTTTATAGCCTGTATCGATAACCGGCCTGAAAAGGTGCAGGAGCTTGCAAGCGAACTGAATAAAAATTATAAGGTATTACTGAATGATAATGTAAGCCTGCTGACTGTGAGGCATTTTACGCCAGAAGTAGTGAACGAACTGACAGCAGGAAAACAAATCCTACTCAAACAGGAGACGCGCAAGACGCTACAGGTGGTGATGAAATAGCTTTTTTTAGTCGTTAGTACTTAGTACTTAGTCGAAAGTCGAGAGTAGAAAGTAGAAAGCTGTTTTTGGGGTATTTTGTTGAAAGTACTTAGTCGTTAGTACTTAGTACTTAGTCGAGAGTCAATAGTACTTAGTCGAGAGTAGAAAGTCGAAAGCTGTTTTGGGGTGTTTTGTCGAAAGTAGTTAGTCGTTAGTACTTAGTCGAAAGTCGAGAGTCAATAGTACTTAGTCGAGAGTAGAAAGTCGAAAGCTGTTTTGGGGTGTTTTGTCGAAAGTAGTTAGT